>JAABPS010000420.1 GCA_011391835.1 Desulfobacteraceae bacterium | reverse complement strand
GCTGGCTCCGGATTGGCTCATTCCCAACTTCAGACCCACGACTGGCCGCCATGCTCACCGCACGATTAAGTTATATTCAATAACCCATAGCTCCCGCTGCCTCACACTCAGATATTCCCAGTCTATCATTCTTTATAAATTGCCGCTGTTAACTTATATAATGATGTGCGAAGCCTCCAAGCTCCTATCCAGAGCCATCTGACGTCTCTTTGCAGCATATTCCGTGGCTGTCGCCGGCTGGGTGATATCGGGGACGCCCTTCACATCTACACAATCGATCTTCTTGTTATTATAAAAGAATTGATTTCCGCCCCCGCCGAATTGCCGATATCTAATCTACCCATAAAGCTGAAAATGCTTATCTGTTAGTCGCCGGTTCAGCCGATATATTGATATTCTGCTGCATCATGTCTATCCGGCTCTGCCATAATCCAATGGCATCTGGATTCCCGCTGGAGTCTACCCTCATGAAAATGGGGGCGGGAATGACGAAATTAATAAACAATTTTCCGGCCAAACAGATACTGCTTCATATATATGATGCGCCCAGTGGGGCGCATGAGAATTTCGATGGGAATGTTGAAATGCGGATTTAATAGCAATTTTATGTAAGATTTGTCAATGAGTTAAGAAAAAAAGGCATGAGGCGGAAGGTGGAAGACGTGAAGCGCAACTCGTGAAGCGTGAAACGTGAAACGAAAAAAACAGGAACAAAGGATCATCCACCACAAAAATCGGCGGATCTTCGAGAGGCACAAAGGTGCAAAGCGAGTAAGGGGGCGAAGAAAAAGGCGTAAGGCGTTAATCGTAAGAGCGTTAGGGAGAAAGCGGCTGGCACCAGCTGCCGATTACTACGAGTTTCGGTAAAATACCCGAATTATCCAAACATCTTAATACCTCAAGACAGATATTATATTGCCTCTTGTCCACGCAATGCGCCTCTTAAAAATTTTATCTGCTTTTTAATCTGAGACAGAAGCTTTCTATATTTTGCACGCAGCTCTTTTGTCCTTGCATACTCTTTAATAAGGGCATCAGGCACCTTTTTCCCTTTATATTCGAACTTAACTTTTCCTTTTTCCCGCATCACAACATAATAATATTCATGCCCTTTGATTTTCTTTTTTATAAGGCTGCCGGCAGGAAATTTTTTTAATTCTTCCTCATATTTTTCCTGCATTCTGATGGAATTTTCCAATTCTTCTTTTAACACGCCTTTTATTGCCATATCGAGCTCCGTTACCATACATAATAAGTACAACAATAAAGTGTATGGTAACTCAAGTCAACAAATAATATTACCATACAATACTAGGAATTATTCAATTGATATGGTAATATTTTCACAGGAGCAGCATGGGGTTTGTAAATGAATTGTTGAAAAAAGGGGACGTCTGCTACAATGCTTAGCAGACATGCTTCTGGCTGATCCACCAAACAAATTGGCGGACATTCTGTTTTCGGGAGGCACAAAGCAAGGCTTACAAATTATGCGCCCGGCAGGGACATCGGTCAGAAATCCTTGCCGGGCTGAAAAGATGGCAATATTGATATCCTGTTTTCAGATCAATTCTATTGCACAGGCCATCGCAACTCCGCCTCCTCCGCAAAGAGTTGCGAGACCGAGAGTTTTCCCTTTTTTTCTCATCGCATGGATAAGCGTAACGATTATTCTTGCGCCGGTGGCGCCGACCGGATGACCGAGACCGATGCCTGATCCATTAACATTCGTAATCCCCCTGTCTAAACCAAGCTCCCTTTCGCAGGCTATGTATTGCGCGGCAAATGCTTCGTTTACTTCTATCAGTTCAAAATCCGAAATCTTCAAACCGCTTCTTTTCATCATGTCATTTACCGCAGGCACAGGAGATAGTCCCATAACCGAAGGATGGCATCCCCCTCTTCCCGTTGCTCTGATCTTTGCAAGCGGTTTAAGTCCGAGTTCTTTCGCTTTTTCGGCAGACATAATAATCAGCCCTGCCGAACCGTCGTTGATTCCGCTTGAGTTTCCGGCGGTAACTTTTCCTATTTTGGGTATAAATGCGGGAGGAAGTTTCTGAAGCTGTTCCATTGTCAGGCCCGGCCTGAAATGCTCGTCCTTGTCAAAGAGTATCGTTTCTTTCTTCTTTCCGGGTATCTCAACAGGTACTATCTCTTCCCTGAACGAACCGTCCTTTGTGGCCCTTTCGGCCTCATTCTGGCTTCTCAAAGCTACTTCATCCATCTCCTGTCTGCTTATATTCATATGCTGGGCGATAAATTCAGCAGTATGCCCCATGATATAAGGTTTGCCCTTAAAAAGGCTTAGGGGCGCCTCATCAGCATTCACCGGACCGTCTTCCGGATGAGGAATAATGTGAGACCCGCAATGCAGGGCATGTATCATGGCATCCACAAAAACCTGATCCTGCAGCCGGCAGCCCCATCTCGCGCCCGGAACAGTGTAAGGAACACCTGACATGTGCTCAACCCCGCCTGCAAGTATGACATCCGCCATGTCTGCCTGTATCATCGCCATACCCGAAATAACTGCTTCCATTCCGGAAATACATACGCGGTTAATCGTTACCGCGGTTGTACTATCGGGTATTCCGGCCAGAAGAGCGCTTACCCGCGCAACATTGAGCGCATCGGCAGGTTCCATGTTACATCCGTAACGGACATCATCTATCAAAACCGGATCGATGCCGGCTCTTTTCACGGCCTCTCTCATTGTAACGCTTCCAATAACAGCGGCATTGCTGTCCCGCAAAGTTCCGCCGAAGGCCCCGATAGCCGTCCGGCATCCTGAAACAATTACTACTTCTTTCATCCAACCTCCTCTTTTTATGAACCCGTAAAAAATCATATGCGAACGGATTTGAGATTTTTGGGAAATAGATTTTAAAATTGCTGAGCGTTAAAAATCACAAGGCTTTGAGGGCGACAGCCCAAACCTTCTTGTGATTTAGTGGAGCTATTTTAAAATCCCCAAAAAGCTCATTAAGTGAGCATATTACGATTTTTTACTG
>JAABPS010000419.1 GCA_011391835.1 Desulfobacteraceae bacterium | reverse complement strand
TTTGCTGAACTAAGTTAGATATAGAACTGGATGGATGAAAACAGCGCGCAGAACCAGCTGCTTTGCTTTTTACAAAATTATTCACACTTCATTTTTTTGACAAATACCAGCGGAAGGTGTTTGTTTGCGGACGATACCTAAACGGCAGGGATGTTACATTTAAGCCACATCTGAGTGGGATTTTATTTTTCCTTCCTTGTAAAGTTTTACAAATACCTTCACGATATCAGGATCAAATTGAGCTCCGGATTCTTTTTTTATCGTATGGATAATTTCATCATGATGCATCTTTTTTCGATAAGACCGGTCAGAGGCCATGGCATCATACGCGTCAGCGACCGCCAATATTCTGGATAACAAAGGTATTTCATCCTTTATTAGCCCTTTGGGGAATCCGTTGCCGTCAACTCGTTCATGATGATAGCGTATAATTTTTTGCTCATTTTCCCATAAACCCAGTTGGCCAACGATATCTGCGCCAATATCGGGATGTCTTCTTATTTTTTCAGACTCTTCTTCTGTAAGTCTGGACGGTTTCATGAGGATATTATCCCGAATCCCAATTTTACCAATATCATGAAGACGCCCGGCGACATTGAGGATTTCAAGGTCTTCCTCACTACAGCCAATTACCTTCGCAATAGTTAACGCAATATCAGTAACCCGGTTTGAATGCTGCTGGGTGTAAGGATCTTTTGCTTCTATCGCTTTTACAAAAGCATAAAGGGTTGAAAAAAGATTTTCGTAAATATTCTCATACAGCGCAATGTTTTCAATTGTATACGATGCTTTATTTGTCATAAAGGAGAGATAGTACAGATCTTTTTCAGTAAAACGATTGCGACCTTCATAAATGGATGCCGTTAATACACCAAAAATTTTTTCCCGTATCATCAGCGGAACAAGTATGAATGAACGGATCCTTTGAGGCAACCCCAGCGTTCCATTGTTCTCCGCAACCAGCAGGGGTATCTTGTCTAAAGCAACTTCCACGATTAGCTTTTCATGACCGTCTTCATGCACCTCTTCCCCATATTGAGCCATTCTTTTTTTTGCGCTACCGGAAAGTACCCTCGCTACCTGGAAAGGATTTTGTACGGCTTCATTGATCACATAAAAGCTGGATTCGTCTGCATCTGAGATATCCATTACCATTTCGACAACACGCTTAAAAACATCCGAAGTTGAATTTATTGTGACAAAATCACTCATGATTTTATTGAGCACAATGAGTTCATCATTTTTCTGTGTCAGCTCCCGGTTCAATTTTTCAAGTCGTTCCTTGCCTTTTACTTCCTTCTTCAAAAAAATATTTTCGATGAAAATTTCACGCTGGTGCAGGACTCTCTCAACACAAAGCTCCATTTGGCTCAGATTAATCGGCTTTACCAAAAAATCAACAACCCCATTTTTCAGCGTCTTGATTGTGTTATCAATTGTAGGATACGCCGTCATAATAACCACGGGCAGTGTGTTATTTTTTTTTCTTATACTCTCAGCGAGCTCGACCCCATCCATCCCCGGCATATTGATATCTGTTATACAGCAATCAAATTCTTCTTTTTCTAAAATATCGATTGCCTCAAAACCATTTCGTGCAACGACAACATGATATTGCTTAATGCTGAAATATTCCCGGGCAATATCCAGAATGCTTTCTTCATCATCTACAAAAAGTATCTTTTTCCTATCGTTAGCCATTAGTCAATATTCCCTTAGTACTGAATATGTTAACTACAAATGAAATACCATTAAAGGTTCATCGTGCGAAAGTATATATAACCAAATATATTGAAATTGATTGGAAAGTATGTGGAAACATATTATCTATATTTGATCCGTATCGTTGTTTTTGTCAATCGATTCCAACCGGTTGCCGCATACTCCCATGATTGGCTTTTCTTCTAATATATGCAAAAATCATGCAATATATGTGATCGCATATCAGAAACTTGATACCTTTTACCAGACTTTTTATTACGGGTACACAATTATCCGTAAAAAATTACGCCCAATTTCATCCGAGTTTTTCCCTTGACCGGAAAAATGAATTACATCATAATCGCCACGCAGTTGAGATTTAGAAAGAATCGGAGAAATTAATGAAAACAATACGATTGGGAAAAACAGAATTAAACGTTTCTGAGATTGGATTTGGCGGAATACCTATCATCCCTCTTGGATTTGATGAATCCGTTTTCATATTAGAGCACTGTTTTAAACAAGGCATCACCTTTTTTGACACAGCCAATATGTACGGGGATAGCGAAAAAAAGATCGGAAGCGCCCTGGAACAGGTAAGAGATAAGGTTGTATTGGCCACAAAAACATTATGCAGAGATGCCCAGGGAACAGACAAGCATATCGGCTACAGTCTGAAAAATCTCAAAACAGACACAATTGATCTGTATCAATTTCACAATATAAGTAAAGGGGTTGACCTGGAGCAGATCCTTGGCCCGGACGGTGCCTATGAAGCAGCGAGTAACGCAAAGAAAGAAGGAAAAATAAAATATATCGGGTTTAGCTCCCACGATATCCAGACAGCAATAACCGCTTGTAAAACTGGCCTTTTTTCCACCATACAGTTTCCGTTTAACTTTATTGAAAACCAGCCTGCAGACACTCTCTTCAAAATTGCAGCCGATCACGATATGGGAATAATTGCCATGAAACCGCTCGGCGGCGGCCTGCTGGAACGGGCTGATCTGTGTTTTAAATTTTTACAGCAGTATCCTGAAGTTATTCCAATACCCGGCATACAGTCCTGTGAAGAGGCGGATGAAATTATCGACCTGTACCGTCACCGCCAGCCGTTGAATCAAACTGACAAAAAAGAAATAGAAAAGCTTAAAACCGAACTGGGAAAAAACTTCTGCCATCGATGCGGATACTGCATGCCGTGCGAACAAGGGGTTAAAATTACGGAAGTGATGTCATTCAGGTCAATGGCGAAAAGAATGAATCTGCCCATCGCCATCGCTATTTCAGTGCCCAATATGGAAAGTGTTA
>JAABPS010000418.1 GCA_011391835.1 Desulfobacteraceae bacterium | reverse complement strand
ATGCACTCAGATGCCCACCGCATCCAAGATGCTTTCCAATATCTGCGCAAATCGTTCGTATATACGTCCCCGAAGAACAGGCTACCTCAAAATGAATTTGTGGCAGCGCTATTTCTTTTATGTTCATATATGAAACCTGAACTCGCCTCGGCGGCTTTGACACAGCCTTTCCGCTTCGCGCAAGCTTGTGAAGCGGTATCCCTTTATACTTCAAAGCGGAATAAACAGGGGGTGTCTGCTCAAAGGAACCTGTAAATCGTTTAAATGCATCTTTAATCGCTCCTTCAGAAAATGCCACATTATTAGAAGTGGAAATTACTGTTCCCGTTGAATCCTGTGTATCTGTTTCAATCCCCAGCTGGAGAACCGCCAAATACTTTTTATTTCCCCGTAAAAGAAAAGTAGCCAGCTTCGTTGCCTTATTTATGCAGCATACAAGAACGCCCGTTGCAAAAGGATCGAGTGTGCCCGCATGTCCAGCCTTCCTGGCGCCACTTAACTTTTTTACAATGGTTAACGCCCTGGCAGATGTAATCGCTGCGTGCTTGTTAATAACTAAAATACCATTTATATCCTGTCCCATATCAAGGTCATAGCTTATTCGCCAAGTCTAATAGCGTTGCTTTTATGCCAGCAAGAGTAGACTCGATACTAAACCCTGCCGCATTGGTATGCCCGCCCCCACCAAAAAAGGTCGCTATGGCCCCCACATCAACCGTTTCTTCGGAACGAAGACTGACATGATACGTTTTGCGGGCACCATCTTTCCTGTTATTTTTCCATTGTTCAAAAATAAGGGCCGCTACTTTTACATCCTCAATCCGTTTAGCATAATTGATAAGCCCATCAATATCATCTGGTTTTGTATTTGTTTCATCAAACATTTCTTTGGTAATTGTCATGACAGACAGTTTTCCGTTTTCTGAAATTTCTATGGAATCAATCGCTCTGTTTAATAATTTGATGCGGCCCAAGGAATACGTGCCATATACCTGCTGAGCGATACGATACGGGTTTACACCTATTGCAACCATCTCTTCGCATATAGCGAAAGAATCTCTGTTTGTATTTGAAAACCGGAACGAACCGGTATCCGTCATTATTCCTGTATATAGCGACATAGCGATCGTTTTATCTATCGGAGCCTTCATTTTTTTAATCAACCGATAAACAATTTCGGCAGTCGCGCACGCGGAAGTTTCGATCAATGAATAATTACCAAATTTGGTGTTCGTAATATGATGGTCAATGTTTATAATCGTTGGGATCTGCTGTATCATCGAAACAGCATCACCCACCCGGGAAATATCCCCACAGTCAAGGATAATGGCTGTGTCAAACGGATTGTTTGCTTCTATCTTATCTGTCATACGATCGATTTCAGGTAAAAACCTGTACACAGCAGGAATGGGGCTTTCAGCATAAAATGTTACCTTTTTGCCAAGTCCCTCAAGGGCAAGACCGATAGCCAATGAAGACCCTATGGCATCTCCATCCGGGTTGGTATGAGAGGCAATCAGAATATGATCACTATGTTTCAGGTGCTGTATAATTTTATCCATTATTTTTGTATAGACTTAAGCACTTCATCTATGTGCGCACCATAATCAAATGATTCATCATAATAAAATTGAAGCGCTGGCATGAACCGCAATCCCAATTGGCGCGCAAGTTTTTTTTTCAGATATCCAGCAGCGCTGTTGAATCCTTCTATGGCGTCGTTTTTCGCATCAGGGTTGCCTGATGTGGTAAAAAATATTTTTGCATGTTTCAGGTCGCCAGACATTTTAATGGCAGTAATCGTTATCATCTCAAGACGGGGGTCTTTAATCTCTTTTTTTAACACATCGGAAAGCACTTCATGTAACAGGCCTCCTACTCGTTCAGCTCTGGAAAAAGGTTTCATAAATGAATGATCTCTATTTTACTGTCAACTATTTCTGCCAACCCCATCGCGTCGGCAAAATTTATTACTTTATCGATTTTTGAATTAACCACAGACGTATCATTCCCAACAAAAGCAAAACCAATCTCAGCACTCTGATAGACATCATTTAATCCAATTTCTGCAATGGATACATTAAAATTATTACGGACTCTGCTGATAATAGATTTAATAATTGTTCTTTTCCCTTTTAACGATCGGCACTCATGAAGCCTGAACCTGATAGTGCCGCAACCTATAACCATTTGACGAGGTCCTTAGTCTTTTAATTCCGGTTTGATCTCTTCAAGATAATAGCACTCGATGATATCTCCCACCTTGATATCATTATAATTTTCGATGCCTATTCCGCATTCATAACCGATTTGGACATCCCTGACATCATCCTTAAAACGCCGGAGGGAAGAATTTCGGCCTTCATATAAAATAACGCCATCCCGGATAAGGCGAAGCAGGCCTCCTCTTTCAATCTTTCCATCCGTCACATAACATCCAGCGATTGCACCCACCTTGGGGACGTGGAAGACTTCTCGAACTTCAGCCTGGCCAAGGATTCTTTCTTCAAAGGTGGACGCCATCATACCAACAACTGAATTCTTCAAATCTTTTATCAGATCATAAATAACTGTGTAAAAGCGCATATCCACGTTTTCTTCATCTGCCATATCCTGAACCTTCATGGTTGGCCGCACATTAAATCCAACAATGATTGCATTGGATACAGCCGCAAGAGAAACATCCGATTCGGTGATGGTGCCCGTGGCACTATGCATGATATTTATTTTTACTTCAATATTTGACAGTTTTTGCAGAGAGTCTTTTATTGCTTCTATCGAACCATGGACATCAGCCTTGACGATCAGGTTCAGTTCCTTGACTGCACCTTCTTTGATCTGTTCATAAAGATTTTCAAGGCTTACTTTGCTTGATCTGGCAAGTTCTTTTGATCTCTTCTTCTCAGAGCGATGCACGCTCACCTGCCGTGCATCTTTTTCATCTGCAAGAACGATTAATTCATCGCCCGCCATGGGAACACCCGAAATACCAACAACCTCAACAGGTATGGAT
>JAABPS010000417.1 GCA_011391835.1 Desulfobacteraceae bacterium | reverse complement strand
CCGCCATAACTAGGCCATTCGCCGAAATCTTTCAATATTTTCCCCGGTCGAACATTTAATGGGTTATGTTGGTATGGAGAAACTCCATGACTCAAAGCAACTTTCATGAATTCTTCTTCCGTTAGCCCGATATAATTGAGAAATATATCCAAGCTCGGCGGCCGCTTACCTTCATATTTCTCGATCATTTTCATGGCCTCCTCACGGTTCATTCTTTCATTGCGAATGTCTATTGAAGCCAAATGGGAGGGTCGTGTATATCCTCGCTTGATATATTTGATGTAATCGCGTACTCCCTGTAAATAACATTCAATTTTTTCATATCTATAGCCTGGTGGAACATTTTCAACTTCGTCGCCCTGCCAGTCAAGCTCTTGCTGTATAATTTCCGATTGGGTTTTTACGTCCCATGGAATATAAGAACCGAGACAAACTGAGCGACACTGAATTCTCCTTAGGGCTTTCAAAGGTGGGTATGTATAAGGCTTAAGATCGCGTTCATCAACAGCGCCTTCTAAACGTATTATCATATCTGCTGCGGTAATTCCGATATTTACAAATCTGTTGAATCGTTTTTCATCAACCTCCTCCAGTTGGTCATAACTGTAGTATGATGTATACTCGGCTGACGGTTCACCCCAGAAAATTAATGGAACATTATAATTTATTGCCACATGCATCGGATACGCAAATATACCTGTATGACAGTGCCAACAAAAGTCGCCTTTATCGAGAAAGCTTTGTAACATTAGCTTTTGAACGACTTTCCAGTTGGGAGTGAAATGATGTAAATCAACACCCAATTTCCTGATTGTTTTTAATGTATTATCATGTAGATTCGGCCTTAGGAAACCATGATCAAATCGAACTGCAAGGATCTTTAGTTTATATTCTTTAACAAGATAATATAACGTCCATGTACTATCCTTCCCACCGCTAAAGGGAACTATACAATCATAATCATATTTTCCACGATATCGTTCAATGAGTTCATCCAGTTCCCTTTTTTTTTGTGTCCAGTCGATCTTTTCATTTTTAAAATTCTGCTGTTGACAGATGTTACAAACCCCATTTTCATCAAAATGGATCGTTTCATGTGTTTCAGGTATTACACAGCGAGAGCAACGCCTCAAATCCGACATCTTTCAACCCCCATTATTTAACCAAGCAAAAAATATTTGATATATCATCAATCACTGCTTTTACTTATCAGATCCCATGACAACGGTGTTCCCCGCTTAACATGTTTGGATATTTTTTTATTTATGATATCATTCAAATATTTCGTATTCAAACCATATCCCGGCCGAATGCTACGTACATTTTTCTCATTGAGGATATCGCCGGCTTTCATGTCTTCAACCACAAAAAGAGAGCGACGGAATACCCAGCTGGCCATTTCCCCTTCAGTTACTGAATAGCATACCTCACCAATGGCCTTTTCCGCCAAGCGGATTGCTTGAACCATAGCTTTGAATTCCTGCGGTTCCAAAGAAAAGGCACTGTCCGGACCAGGAATCGATCGGGATAAGGTAAAGTGTTTTTCAATAATGCAAGCCCCAAGAGCCACTCCTGCAATGGGTACAGCTATTCCTAGTGTGTGGTCGGAGAGACCAACAGGTGTCAGAAAAGCATCGGATAAATGAGCAATTGTGCGCAAATTCATTTCTTCGGGCGGAGCCGGATAGGCACTCGTACACTTGAGCAGAACAATCTGTGTTGAGCCTGCTTCCCTTGCAGTCTGAACTGCCAAATCAATTTCCGCTAAGGTTGCCATTCCTGTTGACATGATCATTGGTTTTCCTGTTCGGGCAACACGTCGGATCAGAGGCAGATCCACCAATTCAAAAGAAGCTATCTTGTATGCTGGGATGTCCATCCTTTCGAGAAAATCGACCGCTGTATTATCAAAAGGAGTTGAAAATAAGTCTAAACCGAGATTATTAGCGATTCCCTTCAATTTTGGTTGCCATTCCCAGGGAGTGTAGGCTTCCTTATATAGATTGTAAAGATTTCGACCTTCCCAGATCGTTCCTTTTCCTATCTGGAAATATTCATTATCACAGTCGATTGTTATTGTATCCGGTGTATAGGTTTGAAGTTTTATGGCATCTGCACCTGCTTCCCTGGCGGCGCGAATAATCTTAACGGCCTGCTCAAAGTCTTTGCCGTGATTGGCCGACATTTCGGCAATAATATAAACAGGAAACCCTTCCCCGATATCACGAAGCTGAATGTTTATTTTTTTCCTCATCGGGACCCTCCAATATTTAACGTAGTTCACGTATCAATTCAAAAGCCTCTGCCGCATCGAAGCCAACCACACTTCCCCATCGGACGGCAGATGCCCGTAAAGCTTCAGCTGAACGAGGATGAGGGAATATGCGTCTCTCGCTTTCATAAAGATCCATAGCCTGAAGTTTTTGTTCTAGCGTCTTATGTATATCAATAAAAATATTAGGTTGAAAATACGCAGAAAACTTACCAAACGCCCATTCCGTTGAGGAAGCAACTTCATACGAGTAAACTGATTTAATTCCACATCCTCGCACAGGACGGGTCGCAGTAAGTGTAGCCTGAAAAGTAATCCTATGATCAATATTTAGATCGCCATTATGATGTGTATAAATAACCTGTGGGTCGACTTGATCAATCAATCCTTCAATCAGTTTAACTATGTCAAGCATCGGTACAGTATCAAAACGGTTATCTGGCAAATCAAACATGAAAACATCTTTGACTCCTAAAAGTAAAGCTGCGCGCTGACTCGTAGTCCTTAATGATTCTATGCGTGACTTATCGGCACGCTCTCGACTTCGATAACGAGAAGTAATCCCTTCACCAAGAATGGCGATATAAACAGGATGATCTTCTTTTACTAGACGGGCAATTGTTCCCCCGCAACCAATCACTTCATCATCAGGATGTGCAGCAATTATAAGATTTATTTCTTTAACGCGCATAATTCATCTCGATTAACATAATCCATTTTTCGTTAATGAACACCGTATTTT
>JAABPS010000416.1 GCA_011391835.1 Desulfobacteraceae bacterium | reverse complement strand
AGCAGGTTATTTTTCTTTGCGGTGGCGCCAATTTCCAGAAGTATGTTTTTATTGAAGTGAAGTGTCTTATCCTGTAGAACAGGTTGAATTAGTTTCAGAAATAGGTGATTAGAAGTGATCATGGATTTTATGCGGGCCTGTTTCTTTTATCATTTATAGCGGCCTGATAAATATCGGTCACTATTTTATAATTGGTTTCCGCTGAATATTTCTTCTCAAAAGTACTTCGTGCCGCAATGGATATATTGTAAAGTTTGTCAGGGTTTTCCCATAATTGTTTTGCCTTATGGTAAAGATCGTCAGGATTACCAGGTGTAAATAAAATGCCGTTTTTATCGTCTTCTAAAATGCAGGGCAATGAGCCAATCTTTGAGGCCATTACAGGGACGCCCTTTGCAAACGCCTCCAGCACTACCATAGGCAGCCCTTCATACCATAATGTGGGGAGTATAAATAACCGAGCCCTTGACAATTTTTTCTGGGCTTCGATGAAAGATAACTGACCCTGAAAAGTTACTTTGCCTTCTAACTTGTTCGTCACACAATATTTTTCCAGATGATATCTTTCAGGCCCGTCTCCGATAATTTCAAGCGCTGGCGCTTCCTCACCCCACTTCCGCCATGATTCTAAAAGGATATCAACCCCTTTTTCAGGACTCAGCCGTCCTATATAAACCACTTTGAATTCCCTGTCTTCCCATGAGACAAGTGATGGCGGATTGGATAAAAAATTGGGTTTAATGAAAATATTATCAGCAGGCAGTCCTGCTTGAATGAACATATTTTTTTGAAATTCAGTCAGAGCAATAAAGGCATTTACTTTCTTTTTCCATGTAGTTAGTTTTCGATGCATACGTATCATTACCGCCAATGGAAATGTTGCCCATCTGTTATTGCGGTAACACTTATACTTTAGCGCAGGGAAAACATTTTTATGGTCAATGCATTGGGTGCATGGAATGTTATTTCTCAGAGGTATGCCGGAAGCGCAGAATATTCTATAGTTATGGAGAGTAAAAACAACAGCAGTATCCAGAGTTTTTGGAGCATAGAAAATAGATGGGGATAAAAGAGGGAAAAAATTATGTACGTGCATAATTTCCGGTTCTTCCTTTTCAAGGATATATCTTAGTTTTCTTAGACTGAACGGATTCCAGGGTGTGGCAAGGGCTCCTTTCAGAAGGCCCAAAAACCGTTGATTACGAATTTCATCACTGTGACGGGTGAATTCTATAACCGTGTGGCCATGTTCGTGCAATAGATTTACTTCCGCTTGAAAGACGGTATTTTCGCCACTTGGGGCTGACGACCCGTAAAAATTATGAATGAGCAATATTTTCAAGAGATTATTTTTAATTTTGGATTTTAAACAGAGAAAAAGGAATATTTTGATTATATAGCTTTTGTTTATTCTTAGACAGGATTTACAGGATTAAATGAATTATTACGTTCAAAGTTTCTAAATGAGTTTTAAAAAAAATCAAGTGAATCCGGTTGATCCTGTCAAATATTTATGATTTACTTATTCTTTGTCTGTGTGAGTCTGCGGCTAATTCGCAAAATTAACAATTATGAATTCTTAGCATTTCTCTCCGCCGCATACGCAAGTCCAAGTATAGTAAATTGAAGATTGCCAAAGAACGAAGCATAAACCATGATATTATCCGTGAACATCATCATGATCAGAACCACAAAAGAAAAGGCTCCAGATAAAAACAGAAGGCGGAGTTCTTCTCCGGCATGCCTTGATCTATTCCATGCATGAAACATGGCGAAAAGGACGCATAGCGCATATACGGCTGTACCCAATATTCCCTGGTCATGGAGTGTGAGCAGCCAGTCGTTGTGCGGTAAGTTTAACTGACCCTCTGTTATTTTTAGTGTGAGTACATAACCTGATCCAATCCCATGACCCAGCCAGGGTTTTTGTTTTATTTTTGCTGAAAATTGTCTCCACATAAATTCACGTCCCGAATCATAAATTTTTCCTGCCCTTACATCTTCTATGGTGCCTTTTTCTCCCCTGTAGGCAAACATTTTTTTCTGCACGCGGGATGAGTAAAAAATAGCCAGACCTGCTATGGCAACAACCAGTATAATAAAGAGTCTTTTTTTAAGTTTCATGGGGCCAAAGGTTAGAGGGAGCGTAATGCCTGCTACGGCGATGGCCATCCGTGTGACCGCATAAACCGGGAAGGCCGCCATAAATATCCACCAGAAAAGATCTTTTGCATTGCCGAGGGAATAACTTGCTGCAAATATGCAGCATAAAAGAAGGGCTGTCATACTTTCTGGCGCCAGCCCTGTTACCTGGGGTATCATTCCGGTTAGAAGAAGGCCTGTTTTAAAAATGGCGATCACTGCAATGACAACGGCAAATTTTTTGCATATTTTGAAAAAACTTTTCAAATGCGTATCGTTAATAGTTAAAGTTGAAACAGCCATGCCAACAATGATTGGGCAGATTAATTGAGCAGTTCTTTGTAAAGCGGAATAGTTTGAAACTAAATAGTAAACGATTAAAATCAGTATCCATGGCAGCCAAATTTTTATAGGAAATGTTATTCGATCAATCCTCGCTATAATAAATAAAATTGAAAAGAGCATAGGGGTTGCCCATGCCAATCCCGACATGCGATATCCCAAAAGTCCCTCTCCGCCCAGCAAGGCCATTCCAGTAGAAATGATAATTATCCAAGCAATAAATGGAAGTTGGATAGAAGTATCTTTTTTAACTAACATAATTTCATTTTCCTGTTATTTAACAAACTGACTGATGGTATAGCTTTCAAAATAACAAGCATACAGTGTTAAAAGCAAGCCGCTTACGTTGGGCGGTAGCGACCTTTCCAACTATTGATTATAATTGAATCCAATAAGGAATTTGCTCGAATTGGATGATCAATACTGTATTGAATTGCTTGCCATACCGCAGTACTAAAGAGATCCAAGGGCCATTGGCGAATAATTTGCATAGATTCTTCCCCCATAGCCATTTTTTTATCAGCAGGAAGAAGGTAGAATTCATTGATTACC
>JAABPS010000415.1 GCA_011391835.1 Desulfobacteraceae bacterium | reverse complement strand
GAATGCTTCAATATCTCCTGCAATATCTCCGATCACCTCAAAAAGAACTTGCCCGTTCGGCTGTTTGTATGGCATGATTTTATGACCACAGTATTCCAGGAATGCGACAAAGAAAATGTCCTCAAATTCATGGGCAGATTTATTAGTGTCCATTATCTTTCTCCTTTTTTATTATGAAATTATAGGCAAATTGATATCGCTATGTTTTTCTCTTTTGCGACATGATTTCACTCTGAGTCAGATATTAAAGAAGTCCGTTTTGCAAGCCACGCAATAAGCTCATCGACCGGATATGCGATCTTTCGTCCGCACCGGACACGACCAGGCGGGCCGATTCCTTGCGAATCCAAGTTTGCGATATACTTTTCCGTGATGATTCCGCCCGTGAAATTCTTGATCTCCGTCCTTGCAACCCAGGCGGACGGCCAGCGGTCAGCCATGTTTTTGAATAATGATTCTTGAATGGTGGTAGTCATGCTTTTTATCTCCTAAAATAATTTTCTTATAGGCTGATAAAAGCATAAAGGATTTTAAAAATGGTGATAGGGTACTTTGAGAAAATACTTTAAAAATATTAAGAAGAGGTGTGTATTATCTATATTTTCCAGGAAAGAACACTCGGGGTTTTATTGTTTTTTATAACGTTTCTCCTTATCTCTATATCTTCCTGGAAAGATACCGCGTTCAGCGTTTTCTATGATTTTATTAGCATACCTGTTGTAATCATTAAGATCTGAATGATCTAATCCGCCGCATTTGGGCATCAATTCGTCAGAAAGTTTTATCTTATCATTCTTTACCCTTTTTTTCTTTTGACGGTACACTTGAAGATAACGCTCTAATATTGTCGCATGACTTTCTTGTTTAAAATCTTTTTTTAAAATTTTACTAAATTCATCTTTTAAAGATATTGTTTCATAAATCGAAAACCACATCCTCCATACCTTAAAATAAGTCTCATAAGGTTTATTTTTCTCAAGCATAGAAAGTAAATCGGCTTTCAATTCCAGTCCAGTCGGCTCGCGACCTTCACGGGTCTTAAAAATGCTTATGCACAAATCGATGTCTTTAGAAATAGCGTCTGTTCCGTCTTCGATTCTCGCCAACCGGCTTTTATTCTCACGCTTCCTCGTTTTGATTATATTTTCATACCACTTATCGAATTCAACTTTGTGAATGTCTCCATACCGCATATAGGTAATTCTCAGATAATTCGGTATTGATGCCGGAATAGAAGCCCAATCAATTACTGTGTAGTCAGGTGTTTCCGTATTCGGCAATATATGTTTTCTTGCTTCTTCGCAGAGTTTTTTATAATTTTCACTTTCTTTCAAATAGTCATAAAAGAGCTTAAACATGACCTTGTCTCTTTCATCTGTTCTAAGTCCCATTTTCCGTCCCCTTTTCAGCCCTGTTCATTATGCCGAATCTATCCCCGAAATTATCTCACTTTGAAAGGTTTACAACTTGTACGGCTTCCTTTTTGCCATTTGCTGCAAACGCCGCCTCCAATGCCGCTGAGCCCTCTCTCAGTCGTTCGTCGCTCATTTTTGCATACCTGGCCGTCATGGTTCCCGTAGCGTGGCCCAAGCTTCTTTGTGTCAAATATAGGTCGTGGGTGCTTTCATATAAGTGCGTCGCGAAGGTATGGCGTAATGTGTGAAACGTGACTTTCTGCTTTCTGTCTGTAATCCCTTCATTCAGCTTTAATTCATTCACGGTATCGTGGAAAACCTTTGACGATTGTTGCATGACGCCGTCTTTGCCGGATCGCTTCCGGAATATCAGTTCATTCGGCTTTCCCTGCTTTCGGCTTTTTAGCATAGCCTTTGCTTTCTCAGTTAAATATGCCGTCCGGCTCCCCGACTTCGCGTTCAGGATTGCCAAGGTTCCAGCTTCATAATTGACACGACTCCATGTCAAGGCTGCAATCTCTCCGAACCTTAAGCCGGTATGAAGGCTCAACAGGGAAATATCATGAAGGTTCTGGCTCTTTGCCGCCAGCGCCTTCAATAACGTTTCAGCTTCATCAATGCTTAAATATCGCAACTTCATATTATCAAGCTTCGGCCATTTGACGGCATTTGTGGGTGATTCTCCGGCATAAAATCCAAGTTTCCGCGCCGTGTTAAAAGCCTGTCTTATCAACTGCAAAACATATTGAATAGTTCGGTCAGACTTTTTTTCGTCGGTCATGTCCTTTTTTATACGTTCAAGATGAAACGCGCTTATCTTTCCAAAAGGTAGGTTTCCGATTATCCCGGCCAGGTGTACCCGATAAAGCATTTCTTCAATTGCATAGGTTTTTTCTTTCTTGTCGCGCTCGCTTTGTGGAAGATAAATTTTTGTCATGAACTCGCAAAAGGTGATGTTTTCTTTGGCCTCGCGTTCTTTCTCTGCCTCTGTCTGTTCGCGCTTTTCCTGCTCAATGGATCGCTTTTCCTTTGGTGATCGCGGCCCCGATCCAGCCTTTACATTGCCCTTGTATTGTCTCAGAAGCTTTAAACAGTAATCTTGAAAACCGAGTTCAGGTTCTTCTTTAAGGATCGCTTCAGGGATTCCATCAGACAACCAACCGACTCCATAACCATAATCCTTGCCACCAACCTTAAACCGGATTGAATAATATCTATCTTTCTGCTTGCCGTGCTTACGCTCCTGGTGCTCGTAATACCTCAATCCTTTGTGCGCCGTTTTGATCCATTTTATAGTCATAAAATTAGCCTCCTTATAAGATAAATCGGTAAAACTGAAAAAAGAGAGCTGTAATCCGTGTCGTAAATAAGTATGTCTTTTTTTACCGCTCCTTTACCGCTTTTTTCCCTGAAACCAAGTGTTTTTAAATGATGTCTTGTGAAAGTTAATATGAGATAACTATTGAAATGTCAAGGTATTTTGTTTGATAAAATGATATTAAGGGAAAGTCCTAAAATATGACTCTTAATCAGTAGGTTGTTGGTTCGATTCCAACACGGCTCACCAATATAAAAAGGGGTTAACCGGATCATGGTTAACCCCTTTTTCTTTCATTTCTACCCCATTGCTACCCTCGGAGAACGTTTCC
>JAABPS010000414.1 GCA_011391835.1 Desulfobacteraceae bacterium | reverse complement strand
TACTTTGCGGGCGGCTTTCAGCATGTGGGTCAGCGGGAAGGCCAGAGAAAACATCTTGACCCATTTGGGAGATCCTTCCAGAGAAAACCAGACTTCAGATAAAAACATCATCGGCCATGTTATAAAATTGACTATACCGCTTGTAAATTCCTCACTTGTTCCTCTTGACGCCAGGAGCAGGCCCAGAGCACACAGGCTGATCCCGCCAACAAAAAATACAATCAATAAATCAAGGTAAGATCCTTTCACCTTGAATGAAAAGACCAGGTCACATCCAATCCATACAATTACCAGAGAAACCATCAACACATATATTCTCGACAGCATTTGAGCGCTCAGATACTCCATTGCTGTGAGGGGTGTTGCCTTGAGGCGTTTTAACACCCCATTTTTCCGGTACTGGACAATGATAAATCCAACCCCCCAGAGGGCGCTAAACATCATGTTCATGGCAAGAATTCCAGGGAACAGCCAGTCAATATAACGGATTTCGCTCCCCTGTATTTTGTTTTTATGGACGATGTCCGGGTTTGGCTGCGGCATTACGCTGGATTTAAATATTTTTTCGACAATATATCCCTTTGGCGATGTGTCACTGATCCAGTATTCGTTTGTTGATGATCCACTTTTTAACAGAAAATCTATCTGGTGATGCTTCAGCTTTTCCAGACCCTGCTCGGCTGTCTGGAAACCAATAAATTTCACATACCGTGTTTGTTTAAACTGAACCGGGATATCTGCCTGTTCAACGTTAAATGTATGCGGATCAAAGGGGAATATGCCGATTTTAAACTCTGTGTATTCCTGTTCGCCGAAGATGATTGCAAATCCAGCAATAATAAGGAAAGGGAACAGTAAATTCCAGCCCACAGCGGATCGGTCTCTGAAAAATTCGCGGTTTCGTGATTTAACTATTGCCCAAAGTCTTTTGAAATTCATTTCAATCCCGTAATTGTCTGCCGGTTAGATTTAAAAATACATCTTCCAGGTTGGGTGACCGAACCGTCATATCCGTTAAATCAATATCCAGAGACAGCAGTTGGCCTAAACATTCATTCATATTGTTTGTCTGTATTTCAATTCTTCCCTGAGTTTCACGATAGTTCAGCGAAAGCGTATTTAAAGGAAAGTGAAAGCTCGTTTTGGGAATGACAATCGCGGCGCCATCGCAATATTGTTTAATAAGTTCATCCGAAGTGCCCTGAG
Organism: Desulfobacteraceae bacterium; assembly: GCA_011391835.1. Classification (GTDB taxonomy): domain Bacteria; phylum Desulfobacterota; class Desulfobacteria; order Desulfobacterales; family JAABPS01; genus JAABPS01. The sequence goes on along the minus strand of JAABPS010000414.1, from coordinate 1,877 downwards.
CGATAATTACGCCATAGTCCATAATGGCGATTTCATCGCACAGGTGCTGGGCCTCTTCCATGTAATGGGTGGTTAAGATGATTGTTTTGCCATTTGATTTTATCCGCTGAACAACATTCCATAAATTCCGCCGGGCCTGAGGGTCGAGACCTGTTGATGGTTCATCCAGAAATAAAAGTTCAGGCTGATTTGCCAGAGCAAGTGCGAGCAGAAAACGCTGACGCTGACCGCCTGACAATTTGTCATTCCTCTGGTTTAAAATTTCTTCAAGATTACATAAACCTATCAACTCTTCTATGGGGGTTATTTTATGATAAAAGCTCTGAAAAGTTTCCAGGGTTTCACGTACCGTTAAGAATGACAAAAGACTGGTTTGCTGAAACTGGATACCGATTTCATTTTTGAACGAAGCGGATCTGGGTTTGCCTTTATATTCGATGGTACCGGAAGTAGAGGGGATAACATCTTCAATGACTTCAATGGCCGTTGTTTTTCCCGCACCGTTGGGCCCCAGAAGGGCAAAGCAAGTCCCCTGTTCAACAGCAAAGCCTACATTTTTGACCGCATGAACGGTTTCATATTTTTTTACAAGATTTTTTACTTCAAGTATCACGGGCATACGATACAAAGCCGATCAAAAGAGTTATTTCAAGATTAAATCCATTCTAAACGCATCCATCATGTATTCATACATTCAACTATAAGGTGATACGATTATCGAATGTAAAGAAATCGATAATGCGTGTCAAGGAGGAAAGATTTAAAAAAGGGATAGAATGACTTTTTAAGTCAATTCAAGGCAGTTCAATAAAACTTAATTTGACAATACGGGCTTCATGACTTAATTTCCAGTACCCTATTTCAGTTTTAATTCAAATTCATTTATTTGTGAGAGGATACTTGCTGTTTACAATACCTTTTAGGGCTATAGGAAATTTGTGATGCCTGAAATTATATCGATAGTAGGAAAATCCGGATCCGGGAAAACAACACTGATTGAAAAACTGATCCCTGAATTCAAACAGAGAGGATACAGAATCGGTACGATAAAACATATTTTTCACACGTTTGAAATTGATAAAAAGGGCAAGGATAGCTGGCGGCACATGGAGGCTGGAGCAGACACGGTGGTTGTCGTTTCCAGCGATAAAATTGCCATGTTTAAGGCCGATACCTGTGAGGACTTAAACAGTCTGGAAAAATATTTTCAGGATATGGATATTGTTTTAACTGAAGGATTTAAAGAGGGGAAAAAACCAAAGATTGAAGTGTTCCGATCTTCAGTTCATACAGAGCCCCTCTGCGTGGGTGACGAAAGCTTGAAGGCCATTGTCACTGATGTAAAAATCGACACCGATTTGCCAGCATTTGGTTTAGACGAGATCAAAGCATTGGCAGATTTTATCATAAAAACGTTTCTGCCAGACAAGAAGCCACACAATCATATACGGATCTGAACTTAAGTCTTTTAAAATCTACAGGCTCCGCTTTTCATATACAGGCTGAATATGGATGTTTCAGCCCGCATGATGCAGTATTGAAATCAATAAATGAGTACTTATGTTATAGACAAACCGTTTCGCAATTTTTTTAAAAAAGGGGGGGGTGAATAAAATGGAAAAACAAACCTTTACAGTTAGAAATATTAGTTGCGGACATTGTGTGATGACAATAAAGAATGAATTATCTGATCTTGCAGGTGTTAAAAGCGTAGAAGGAGATCCTGCGGCGAAAAGCATCACTGTGCAATGGGAGCCGCCCGCGAATGAAGAAAAGATCAGGCAGACATTGAAAGAGGCCAATTACCCTGCGGATTAATATGCTCAGATCATTGTCAAAAAATCTGATGACCGCCAAAGGGCTGTCTGTATCTGTAT
>JAABPS010000046.1 GCA_011391835.1 Desulfobacteraceae bacterium | reverse complement strand
TGCTCTTCCGATCTGATTTTTTATTATAGGCATCCACAAAATGGATCACTCTGGGCATTGAGACTGGATTGCCGATCATGGCAGCCTGGGCCACGCTGGGTTTAACAGGTATTGATTTAAATTCTCGCTTATTGGCATCGGGTTCTAAATAATAGCGATATACCGGATCTGCATGCTCAGATTGAACGCCAATGATTTTAGGCAGGGTGCTGATAATTCCAGTTTCAAAAAACTTCAAAAATCCGCTCATTACTGCAGTTATATTGCCGGCATTGCCAATGGGTAATAGAACAGCGATATGGGTTAGATCATAATCAAAGTCCTGAGCAACTTCATAGGAGTAGGATTCTTGGCCCAAAATCCTCCAGGCATTTTTAGAATTTAAGAGCGCAACATTGAATCGTTCGGAAAGATTTTCAACGACTTTCATACAATCATCAAAAACACCAGGGATTTCAAAGACCACCGCGCCGCTTCCAAGTGCTTGCGACACCTGCTGAGGGGTTACCTTTTTATGGGGAAGAAGCACAACGGATTTGATATCTGGCTGCAGGTATGATGCGTATAAGGCGGCGGCGGCTGAGGTATCACCGGTAGAAGCGCAAACAGCGATAATATCTGACAACTTCTTTTGCTGAATTAAATAATTGAGATAGCTCAATGCAACGGCCATTCCTCGATCTTTAAAAGAAGCGCTGGGGTTTTGGCCGTCATTTTTGAAATAAAATTTCAGGCCGACTTTTTCCTTAAATACGGAGCTGGCCTCAACAATAGGGGTGTGACCTTCGCCAAGATATACAATGGATTCAAGCGGGATCATGGATCCGATGAATTCGTGATACCGAAATACCCCCTTTAGTTGGGGGATAGAAAGCATTTTTCGATAGTCAAAAATACGTTTCCAGGTATGTCCTGATATATTTTTTAACCGGTTGAAATGAAGATCTTCAATGAGAAGAAGCTGGCCGCAGGCAGGGCAGGTGTATAACAACGCCTCAACCCCAAATTCCGTTCCACAGCCAAGACAACGGTACACAAGTTCCCCCTCCTGTTTGGGAATGATAAAAGGTTTGATATCTTCAGGGAAGTGTTCCAGTTTCATGGCTGAATCTTATCCATTCCGTTCATATAAGGTCTTAAAACTTTAGGAATAACAACCGATCCGTCCGGCTGTTGAAAATTTTCAAGCAACGCAGCAAGCGTGCGGCCAACCGCAAGCCCCGAACCATTTAATGTATGCACCAGTTTTGTACCCTTTTTGCCTTTTTCTTTAAACCGTATATTTGCCCGTCTTGCCTGGAAATCTTCAAAATTGCTGCAAGAAGAAATTTCTCGGTAAACATGCTGACCAGGCATCCAGACTTCAATATCATACGTTTTAGCAGCGCTAAAGCCTAAGTCTCCAGTACACAGCGTAACGACCTGATACGGAAGTTCGAGATTTTTCAAGACAGCTTCTGCATCGTTTAAGAGCTTTTCCAGTTCTTCATAGGAGGATTCAGGTCTTGTAAATTTGACCAGTTCGACCTTGTTAAATTGATGCTGACGGATTAATCCCCGGGTGTCCTTGCCGTACGATCCAGCCTCTGAGCGGAAGCAGGGGGTATAGGCAGTATATAAAATTGGGAGAGCATCTTCATCCAAAATTTCATCCTGGTGTATATTGGTAACTGGCACCTCAGCAGTTGGAATCATGAAATAATCCCATCCATCAATTTTGAAAAGATCTTCTTTAAATTTAGGTAGTTGACCTGTATTTGTCATGCTTAAACGATTGACCATAAATGGCGGGAGAACCTCTGTATAACCGTGTTGAGTTGTATGAAGGTCAAGCATATAATTAATTAAAGCGCGTTCAAGTTTGGCCCCGGCTCCGATATAAAGCGGGAAGCGGGCGCCGGTTATTTTAGCGGCCCGCTCAAAGTCAAATATGTTCAGTTTTTCTCCGAGATCCCAATGCGGTTTCTGTTCAAAATCAACCCTGGGTATACTGCCAACTTTTTTAACAATCGGGTTTTGAGAGCTGTCCTTTCCGATCGGGACTGAACCATGTGGGATATTGGGTAGATTTAAAAGGATCTGATGGATTGTCGCGTCACTATCTGACAGTTCGTCATTGAGGATTTTAATTTTGTCAGAAACCGATTTCATCTCTGAAACAATATCATCTGCATTTTCTCCCTTCTTTTTCATCTGAGCAACCTGTTCAGACGCCTTATTTTTACGGTATCTTAGGGCCTCAAGTTCAGAAAGAATAGATCGGTGCTTTTCATCAATTACCTGTAAGGTTTTGATGTCGAAATCTTCACCGCGATCAGCAAGCGCTTTTTTTATGATATCGTTATGTTGTCTTAGTAATTTAATATCCAGCATAATACTATGTATTCAGAATACTTTTCTTTAAAAATACAACTTGGTTAAAACAGGAAATGATGCAAGATGGCGCGATTCGTACTTGCTTAGAGTTAAGCGAGTTATTGATATAATGAAACGGTTACCCTTGCAACCTTTTAAGCATTAAAAATTTTTTAACATGAAGAGTCAATTTAGTCAATGATTATTATAGGTTGACTTATTTTATAAAATCTTTTATATATTATAAAAAGTTTATTAGAGGAGACCCTTCATGGATGAACTGCAGGAAAAAAAGATTGAAATAAGAAATGACATCAAGATGATGATTGCTAAAATCTCTGAAAAGGATTTATTAAAACGAATCAAGGCAATTGAAAATAACTTATTTGAACTTGCCAATTTTTTAGAGTCTTCCATTGCATTGCTTTATGTGGGGAAAGAGGGTGAAGTGCCTACAAACGGTATCCTGGAAAGGTGTTTGGCACAAAATAAAATCGTTGTGCTGCCTGCCTTTCAAAATGAGAAGCATGAGATGAAACTGATGAAAGTTGACCATCTCGAAACGGATATGGTGGCTGGCAGGCGAGGCGTCTTAGAACCCAATATCAATAGATGCAAGCTCGTGCCTATCGAAAGTATTGATATTGCAATAATTCCAGGCCTTGCTTTTGACGAGAAGGGAGGTAGGATTGGTACTGGTGAGGGCTATTACGACAGATTTATCCCAAAACTTGCCAATACAACCAGAAAAGTCGCGCTTGCGTTAGATGAGCAAATCCTCCCGCAGGTTCCTATGGATTCCCACGATAAGCATGTTGACATCATTGTTACGGATAAGCGGGTAATATATAAAATTTAAATGCTATCTTTGCAAAATACTTCTTGCGTTTTACATACACACCACACTTGTTGGAGCCATGTCTTGTATTTTGTTGCATGTATAGACTTATAAAAAAGACAAACGTATAGTGAAAGAAGCGATGAAATATGCGCGCCAGCGAGCAGAGATGGTCGGCCGGCAGATTGAAGCGCGCGGTATTACAGATGTGAACGTCATACAGGCCTTTCAAAAGGTTCCAAGACATCTTTTTGTAAATGAAGCATTGATGGACCAGGCATACGGCGATTTCCCTCTTCCAATTGGTGAAAAACAAACCATTTCGCAGCCATATATAGTAGCAGAGATGACCCAAGCATTAGAGGTAAGCAAGGAAAGCCGCGTATTGGAGATAGGCACAGGATCCGGATATCAGGCAGCCATTCTTTCGGAAATTGTATCTCGTGTGTATACCATCGAAAGAATACATTCATTATTTATTAAAGCCCGCAAACTTTTTGATAAGCTACACTATCATAATATACTAACAAAGTATTCTGACGGATCTTCAGGCTGGAAAGACGAGAGCCCTTTTGATGGAATTATTGTAACAGCCGGCGCACCTGAAATACCTGAATCACTCATTGATCAACTATCGACAGGCGGTCGTATGGTCATTCCTGTGGGGGATCAGTATTCACAGAAATTAATAAAGCTTTACAAAGACGAAAAGGGTATTCATAAGGTGGATCTGGGTGGATGCAGGTTTGTCAAATTAGTGGGAACGCACGGATGGAATGAGATATAATACTCATTTAATCGTTATAGCTATTGACTGGGTTTATATGTTAAATGCATTTCTTAAGTAGATTTCAAACATGGCGCTAAGCGGTGTGAGGGTTCGCTGCTTATGCTTGATTAAATAAAAATGCCTGAAGAGGTTGAGATCTTTAATATCAATTGCTTTTAACGTCCCAGCTTCAATTTCATCCGATACAGCCAGGGTAGAAACTATCGAGATGCCAACCCCGTTTTTGATTCCCTGTTTTACGGCTTCAGTACTTCCCATTTGTGCGACAACATTTAAATTATTTATGCTGAGATTTTTTTTGGAAAGAATATCATTAGTTGATTTTAAGGTTCCTGACCCATGTCCACGGGATATAAATGGTTCCTTAAGAAGCATTGTTAGAGATATGGTGTTATGGTTAGCCCATTTATGATGGGGAGGAACGATCAGGCACATTTTATCTTCCATCAGCTTAAGATGAATAATCTTGTCGTTTTTGGGGTCAGCGCCAACTATGCCAAGCTCGATAGCGCCATTGATGACCTGGTTTATAATACTTTGAGTATCTCCAATTGAAATAGAAATATTAATTTCTGGATATTTTATTTTAAATTCACCTATGACTTTTGGGAAAATATATGTTCCTGGGATGGTACTCCCTCCAACTTTTAAATCACCATTCATTCTGCCAAGAAATTGAGAAATAGCGGCAGTTGCTTCTTCATTTAACGTAATCATTCGACGGGCGTAGCTGTAAAGAATTTCTCCGGCTTTTGTCGGTATTGCCTCTTTTGGGAGCCGGTCGATCAGCTTACAGCCAAAGGCGTTTTCAAGCTCTTTTATATGAGTACTGATCGTTGGTTGTGTAATATTTACAGCATTGCCGGCTTTTGAGAAACTTTTTAGCTCAACAACTTTGCAAAAGATATTTAACTGCCATAGATCCATTTGTCAGAAATCGACCCTATTTTGTATTTTGAGAAAATTTTTCTTTTAATTTTTGTTCCACAAGTTGTGGTACCATGCCGCTAATATCACCTCCGAATTTAGCAGCTTCTTTAATGATTGATGAGCTTGTGAATATCCATCGAAGTCCGGTCATTAAAGAAACCGTTTGAATATTACGATTAAGGCGACGATTCATCAATGCCATCTGGAATTCATATTCGAAATCAGATACAGCGCGAATGCCGCGCAATATGGCCTGCGCTTTTCTTTTTTTTGCATAATCAACCAAAAGTCCATTATAAAAATCTGTCTCAACATTTGGAATATCCTTAACACATGATTCAAGCATTTCTATTCGTTCTTCAACAGTAAACAGAAATTGTTTGTTTGGATTATGTAATATGGCGACAATAATATAATCAAAAAGCTTACACCCTCTTTCTATAATATCGAGATGGCCGTTGGTAACAGGGTCAAAAGAACCAGGGTAAATCGCAATTCGCTGCATAATTTAATCTCCTATCTTTTCAGGTTTTAAGTCTTTGATACAATTGAATTCAGAAATATGCCTAACCAGTATAAGTCAGAATAGATAACAACGTCTTACGGTATTTTCTTTGATCGATAATCGGGAAATATTTTACACTGCCCGGGATCGGTTCATAGAGAGAATGCTCTATCACAATCGTAGCGCCTTTTTGCAACGAGTCGCTTTGCTGAAGATTTATCAAAGCGGGTTTAATCAAATCAACATGATATGGCGGATCTATAAAAACAAGATCAAATTTTTTTGGTAAATTTTGAATACATCTTAAGTTTTTGCTTATGTCCCATTGGAGGGCTCTGCTTTTGTTTTCTAATTTACATGACTGAATATTTTTCTTAATTGTACTAATAGCTTGTTGTTCATTGTCAATAAAATATGAAAATAGAGCTCCACGACTTAAAGCTTCAATGCCAAGTGCCCCCGTGCCGGCAAATAGATCAAGCACAAAAACGCCAACAAAGCGATTTGATAAAATATTAAATATCGATTCCCGAAGTCTATCCGAGGTTGGACGGGTATTTTGTCCCTTGCTGGAAAATAACTTTTTCCGTTTTAAGTCACCGGCAATTATCCTCAAAGTAAAACCCTGGGTTTATGGTTAGAATTACACTACGTGCTTTTGTTTAGATCCTTAATTTTTTTTTGCAGATAGGAACGGCCAGCGCCAATTGCTCTTGCTGTTGCTGAAACATTATTGTTGTATTGTAAAAGTTTTCTGTTTAGAAACTCTTTTTCAAAAGCTTTTCTCGCTTTTTTAAAATTAGTGATTGAAAATAGCGAATCACCGTTATGTTCTGTTTGAATTTCCGATGATGGCTTATAGGGCAATGGAAGATCATCGCCGCTGATGGTATCATTTTTAAGCATAATGCAGAGGCGTTCTATTAAATTTTTCAGCTCTCTTACATTGCCGGGCCACTCATAATTACATAAATACTTAATAGCCTCTGGTTCGAATTTCTTTTTATTGCTTGGATTCTCTTTAGCTAAGTCATCAAGAAAAATATCGATGAGGGTTGGGATATCTTCTTTTCTCCCTCTTAACGGAGGAACCTTGATGGGAATGACATTCAGGCGATAAAATAAATCCTCTCGAAATGTCCCATTGCTGATCTCAACCTGAAGGTTGTGGTTGCTGGCCGCTATAATTCTAACATTCATATCTAAAAAGCGGCTGCTGCCAACTCTCTGAAATTTTTTTTCTTCAAGAACTCGAAGAAGTTTTGATTGAGTAGAAAGGCTCATATCACAAATTTCATCGAAAAATATCGTTCCATCAGCGGCCAATTCGAATTGTCCCCTTTTTTTAGTTTTAGCGCCCGCGAAAGCACCTTTTTCATGGCCAAAAAGTTCACTTTCAATTAAATCCTCAGGTATGGCGGCACAATTCACAGTAATAAGGGGCTTGGTTGCTCTATTACTGAGTTGATGTATGGTGCGGGCTACCAGTTCTTTGCCCGTACCATTTTCGCCGGTTATTAACACCCACTTATCAGTAGCAGCAACAGTTAAAATTTGATTTTTTAAGGCCAAAATAGCTGCGCTATTCCCATTAATTGAATTTTTCTCAATTGCTTTTTTGCGAAGATATTTATTCTCTTCTTCGAGTCTTCTGAAATTAAGCGCATTACTAATGGAAACGATAATCTTGTCAAATGAAAGTGGCTTTTCAATGAGATCAAATGCCCCCAGTTTTGTTGCCTTAACGGCAGTTTCTATGGTCCCATGCCCGGTAATAATAATTACCTGAATATGGGGATTTTCTTTTTTTATTTCTTTCAAGGTTTCAATACCATCAATGCCTGGCATCCAGATATCAAGAAGAACTAAATCCGGAGATTCAGCCTGAATAATCTGTAATGCTTCATACCCATTAGAGGCAATGAGTGTTTCAAAACCTTCATCTGAAAGTATGCCGCTTAAGGACTGTTGTATGGTTGGTTCATCATCTACAATTAAAATGGATGGAAACATTTGCTTTTCTCCATAGTTTTTTCAGAATATATCGTTACAGCTGAACAGGAAGTTCAATGACAAACTTGGCTCCATGGGGTACCTTATCTTGTACGCTGATTGTCCCATTATGATCCGAAATGATCGTGCTGACAATAGTTAATCCGAGCCCCATACCAGCCTTTTTCGTAGAAAAATAGGGTTCAAAAAGGCGGGTTTTATCTTCATCGCTGATACCTTTACCATTGTCTGCAACTTCCAGCCGAACCATTTTTAAAATCGGATCATGCAAAAGAGAAATGGAAATAATGCCTTTCCCTTCTGTTGCACTGATGGCGTTGTCTATAAGATTAATCATCGCCTGTTTTATCTGCTGCCGGTCTAAATTTAAAAAAGGAATTTTATCACCCATCTTGAGTTTAAACTCAATGTTTGGAAGCCCCTCCTTGTATAATACGACTGTTTCATCAATAATTGCTGATAAATCGTTTGGTTTAGGATTTGCTGTGGGAAATCGTGCAAAAGCTGAAAATTCGTTAACAAGATTTCTGATCATTTCAACATGGTCAACGATCATTGTAACACATTCGTTAAATACTTTATCGTTAAGCTTGTTAGAAAATTTTCGATTAAGTCGCTGAGCGGAAAGCGTAATAGGGGTTAAAGGGTTTTTGACCTCGTGCGCTATGCGTCTGGCAACTTCACGCCATGCAGCCATGCGCTGGCCCTTTTCAAGTTCTGTAAGGTCATCAAAAACGACAACGATACCCAGATGGCGGCCAGTATCATCTTTTAATTTATTGATGTTTACCAATAAACTTTTGGGTTTTCCTTCAATTGCCAATTTCACAGGCAGTTCCACTGTATCATCGGGTGATGCGTTAAGGTTTTCCATGATCTCTTCAGAAAGTCCTAAATGTTTTGCTGTTAGAGAATTTTTATAGCTTTTATTTAATATATCATCGGATTTTAGCTTAAGCATTTTCTCGGCTGATTTGTTTATGGTAGTTATATATCCGTTAGCATCAAGACTGATGACGCCCGCGGAGATATTTTCCAGGACAATTGTCATATATTTTCGTCTTTCCTCAATCTCAATATTTTTTTTACGGAGTTCCTGGGCGGAAAGTTCGAGCTGCTCCCGGTTATGACGCAATTCCTTGGTCATTTTGTTAAATGATTCTACAAGACTTCCTATTTCATCATCCCCAGTTTGGGCAATAGAAAACTTAAGATCACCATCTGCAACACGGCGAGTTCCTTCAGCGAGTTCCTGGATGGGGATGCTGATTGTTTTTGCCAGATAAAGACCAAACCATATAGCCAGGAAAATTAAGAGAACCGCCACGCCTGACAGGTATATAGGAAAGATTTTTTGAATGGGCTGCTTGATAAGCTTAATCTGTTGGTATTCTTCAAAGCCTCTGGATATGGATTTCATTTTTTGAGATAGATCAGAAGAAATTAAAATGGTTACCACAAGAAAAGCCTCAGCATCCGAAGGGTTAGCGCCAAAGGGAACGGTTCCAATGGTTTTTAAAATTTCGCCATTTGGAATAATTTCAGAAATTGATCTAACTGCCTGAGGGTAGAATTTTTGCTGAAAATCATTGGCAGAAACAACACCCAGAAAGGTGTTTTCAAGCTCTGATGACAGCGCAAGCGTCAGGCGTTCTGAACTCTTTGAATATACTTCAACAGCATCAAAGTTAAAGGATTTTTGAACTATCTCAATGTAGCGGGATAGTTCATTGCGGTTATCAGGTGACAGAAGCTGTTTAGTCTGAATCTGATAAGCAATTCGTTCAAGATAAAAACCATTGTTTTCTTCTATTCGGCTGTAAATGCTTCTTCCAACAAACAGTGAATTTTCAAGGGCCTGTTCAACTGGAATATTAAACCAGTACTTGATACTATCTGAAATAAAAGTAATGGAAAAAAAGAATAGAGATATTGTGGGGATAAATGTAAAGCCGATAAAGGCGATGACAAGCCTGGTACGCAGTTTAGACCCCATAACTTTACGCTTGCGGTCATACAAAAGTTTTATTAAATTCCGGAAAACGAGAAAAATCAATACTATGACCAGCAAAAGGCTGATATTGATCAGAATAAACATCAAGATGGTGCCGGATATTGGGATGTCCGTTCCGAAATGAATAACTCGGTTTTCAACAAAGGTCATTAAGGCAATTGTAATAATAATGATAATTATCAGTACAATTTCACGCTTCCGGCGCGCCTTTTCTTTATCGGATAATATTTTTTTTTGATCCTCAATGCGATTTTTCATAATTTAATATGGCGGGTTGGACAGGATATATTGATGTCAATAAATAAAATCAATTGAATGCCAGTCAGTTTCAAAATCCCACATGGAAACAAAAAAAAGGACATAATGCAGATAGAGAGGAAGTGTTACTTTGCTGAGTTCAGCTTTTGCACGTATCTGATACTGATTTCCCTTTTTTAGTTTGCTGAGTTCAACCAATTCTAAACTACTGATTTGGCACATTAATGATTTTGAGTCCAGAAATGATTTTGTTACAATGGGAGCAGCATTTTCCCAGGATCGATTGATGTAGAATTCTTTTTTTAAAGTATCATACCGGATGGTGTGTATGGCTTTGATATCTGAAACTTTTTTGTCAATCCATAAATCACGAATTTTATATAGCTCTATATAGTAAGTAAATGTGGCTGGCACTCCAGCTGAAATCGCCTTTTCTATTTTATCCTGGAAAGCGCCTTCAATGGTTAAATAGAGAAGGAGGTTATCACGTGTATTATTGATCCGGATATTTGTTAATTTTGCTTCAAGTGCGGAAACTGACTCGTTAAAGAAATAAAATAAAAGGATAATGATTGCGCAGGCTTTTAGTTTATTTGACAGACTCATAAAGTTTAGATTACCAAAAAAGATAAAACTGAGTAATGGTTACAATACAAAAGAGATTCCCCGCAGCGATTCATTACAATTTTTAATCAGGGGTGCTGAGAGATTTATAAAGGAATCGGATTTAAATGGCAAGTGATTTTGGTTGAAATGCTGGTAAGGGTTTGAGATCCTGTATGGTTCGGGTCTCCCATGAATCTTTTTTGGAAAAGAATTTTTTTATAAATGCATGGTTAAATGCATGTCCGGATTTTTCTAAGATCACATGACCGAGAATAGGCAACCCCAAAAGAGAAAAATCGCCAATACAATCAAGCAACTTATGCCTTACAAATTCATCAGAACACCGCAAGCCTTCCCTATTAATAATGTCCTGATCATCGATTACGACTGCATTCTCCAAGGACCCTCCCATGGCTAAGCCGAATTTCTTCATTAGTTCTACTTCATTAAGAAAACAAAATGTTCGCGCCATGGCGATTTCAGATGCAAACGTCTGATTTGATACTTCTAAGGAAAAGTATTGTTTTTTGATCAATGGATGCTCAAAATCAATTGTATAGGATATTTTAAATTTATTATACGGGTAAACACTAACCGATTTCCCATTATCTGCATGCTCAATTGGTTCTTTGATGACAAAATAATACCGGGGGGTATTCTGCTTTATTATTCCTGCTTCCTGTAGAATAAACGTAAAAGGGTTAGAGCTGCCATCCATGACAGGGACCTCATAGGCATCCAGTTCAACAAGGGCATTATCAATGGAAAGCCCCGAAAAGGTGGCCATTAAATGTTCGATGGTAGAAACGATAAACCCGTTATAACCAATAACGGTAGCAAGGCTGGTATCAACAATCATATTGAAATGAGCATTAATATGCGGGGAATCTGGCAGATCTGTTCTTTTAAATTTAATGCCATGATTGTCGGGTGCAGGATGGATGGTCATATTGACCTTTTTCCCAGAGTGCAATCCAACACCTGAAAGGGATACAGGTTTTGCGATGGTTTGTTGGTGTAAATTCATTTTAAGTAAAACTGATCATCAATGATGGATAGACTATATTATAAATTATGACTTTTTATCACAATAATAAAATGGGTGCAATAACGATTATGTTTTAGTTTTAAATTGCATTCATAGGATTTGTAGTATATAACAGTTTAAATTTTTTATAGATAATAGTTTTGTGGGCAATATTTTTGCAGAATTGGATGATTGAGGATTTACATCAGATTGAGTTGAAAAAACAGGGGGAGGTTTGATTGCAAAAGTACTAAGTAGCGTTGTTGTCGGAATTGACGCCTTTCTTGTTGAAGTTGAAGTAGATATCGCTAAGGGTCTGCCCAGTTTTACGACTGTAGGGCTTCCTGAAGCAGCAGTTAAAGAGAGCAAAGAACGGGTGAAGTCCGCAATAGGCAATTCCGGTTATGTATTCCCGGATGATAGAATAACGGTCAATCTGGCACCTGCAAATATAAAAAAAGAAGGGACAGGCTTTGACCTGCCAATTGCTCTGGGGATTCTAACGGCTACTGGCGTGGTGGCGCATGGCGAAATATGCAATTATCTTGTTCTGGGGGAATTGTCCCTGGATGGACGGATCAAGTCTGTGTTCGGATCTCTGACTATGGCTATTGCTGCAAATC
>JAABPS010000413.1 GCA_011391835.1 Desulfobacteraceae bacterium | reverse complement strand
ATAGGCAGTTTCATGATACCTGGCATCTGTTACAGAAGCCAGATTGCCGTGATTCTCAAGTTTAGCTGGGAAACTACGTCCCGTAGATCAGAAGCAAGTCAGGGGTTATCTTTTCTTCTCTGCAATGCTTTGTTATCTTTTCTTCAGCCTGACTGATCACTTGCGATACGAATTCTATCAAACGGTCTTAAATATCATATAGCTTGTACAAATTGTCAACAACGTCCCCTATATTCCTTTCTTAAACTGTTACCTATCTCTCTCTATTTTTTAAGAAGCTGGATGTGATTTTTCGCTTCTTTGCCCCAAAGGCTATCTGGATTAATTTCTAAAGCTTTATAATAATCTTCAATTGCTTTACCGGTATTTTTCTTTTTATTTTTCCATAAAGAAGCTCTTGCAATATAAAGAAACTGGTTAATATTTTTTTTCTCCGAAATAGTTTTGTCAAAATAACTGGCCATATTTGCCCAAAAAACATCTTTCAGTTCTTTTTTAGTCCACTCATCAATATTTGAGTTTTCATTATAATCAATAAAATTTGAAATGGCCGATATAGCTTTATTTACAAAAACCCCTGAAGTATCCATGGTGCTACATTTTAAATAACCAAACGCGATACAAAAAAGAATATCATCATACCAGTCAGTAGTTTTTACGGTACCTTTAACATTCTCAAGATCAACAAATATTTCATTCCAAATCTCTCTGTTATTAGAAAAGTATTCGGCCCTTTTTTCAAAACTAATGATGCCTTGATATGTTCCATCATCATTACCAATTCTTTTTTTCTCAAGTGGTATAGCTTCTATTTTCCCTGCTTCTTTAGCAAATTTTGTTATAGCTTTTTTATAATTTTTAGGAACTGAATTTATCGAACATCCAGCAAAAAGCAAGAGAATGATACATAAAAATAATATTTTATTATCGTGTCCGGTCTGCATCAATTTACCTCAATATTTTATTCTTTATCAGGAAGAATTGGTGATCTAAAATTTCGATCACATCTGTAAATCCAAGAATAGCCACCCACTGGCATAACCCATTCCATTGGTGTAACATCTGTATCGATAACGTCTTTAAAGCTTTTTGTTTCTCTGCTAGTTTTTCCCTCTTTTAGATAAAGTTTCTTAGATTCACATTCCCAATTCCAGCATAATTCTCGTTCGGTTACTTTTCTCTCTTTTTCACCTTCTTTATATTTTATCCAATGACAAGAACCACTTATCCCTGTGAGGATAACATTTTCATTAGTAAGTTCCCAGTAGGGTTTATATGCCCAAGCTTCTTTCCATGCAGATTTTTTCGCAAACCATGGAATACAAACTTCTTTAAGACCTTGAGGATCAAATGAATTAACGGGATTGTTTCTAACATACCCATAAATATTAGGATCCATGCCCTCCAACCCAATCGGATCAGGGGTAAGATATCTTCCTCTCTTCGGATCATAAAATCTGTAGTAGTTATAATGCAACCCGGTCTCGCTATCATAATACTGGCCGGGGAACCGAAAATTATTTTCCACCGTAGAATTGGGATTTACGTCTGCTTCACCGAATGGCTTATACAATCCTTCCCATACAACCGTATTGGTTTCATCAGTCATCATCTGGGGCGTACCGAGGCTGTCGTTTAAGTAGTAATAGAACTTGCCGGTTCCTGTGTCAACTCTGGCCATGCGATTTTGCCCCATGTACAGATACGATACTGTAATCGATCCATCGAGCGCTGCTTCGGCAATGAGATTACCCTCAAAGTCATAAATAAAATAAATCGCATTGGCGCCCACCTGCTTGACCACCCTCTGCCCCAGCCCATTGTAGGTATACTGACCAAGAATACTACCACCCTCTTCCACTTTAATCAACCGGTTGTTCTGATTGTAGGTAAGTATTCTGCTGCCAATGCCTGTAATATTGCCGTTTGCATCGTATGTGTAAGACACAGGATTTGCGCCTGTAACAGAATCCAGCCTGTTTGTGCCGGAAGCATACGTGTAATAATCCGCATACCCGTTTTCATTAACAGACACTCGGTTGCCCACCTTGTCATAGGCATAACTCACCATGCCAAATGACCCGGATGCTCCTGCCAGCCTGTTTAATGCATCATAGGAATACGTGCGATTAAACCACGGAGTGCTTGCTCCTGTAATGGATGTGAGATTGCCGTTTGCATCGTAGGTATAGCTCTGTTCCTTGGGCGCTCCGGGATTGGCAACAACAAGCCGCGCATTCTGATCATAGATATTGCTCACGGTTCCGCCATTGCCTGTACCCATGCCCTGGGCTGATCCAAAGGGCCTGTAGGAGAGGTTATCTACCAGGGTTTTGGTAACGCTGTTGTGGGTGGTAGTAACTTTGCTGATGGAACACATGCAGGACGAGCGATCATAATTGATGGTTCTTCCATTAGGATATGTAAAACTGCTCATTCTGCTTCCGGGTGTATATGTGCGGGATACAACATAAGGATCAGGCACGCCATTTATCGCAGTGCTCTGAGACACCAGTCTGCCCCGTGCGTCATATCCAAATGCCGTGCTGCCGGAGGGATCTGTCATGCCTGTACGCCTGCCTACGTGCTCATAATAGGACTGCTGGACTTTGTTGTCTGTAGCGTCATATTCATGGGAATGGAAAGAGATATATCGAGATCATTATAAAAGAAGGGCTTACCCCGCATTGAGCTAAGCCATTGAATTTTGTTTGGCTGAGGGACCAGGATTTGAACCTGGATTGACGGAGTCAGAGTCCGTAGTCCTGCCGTTGGACGATCCCCCAGTTTAAGACCTTACAAAATAAGTATGCTCAAATAGTCTTAATTTTTTTAAGATATACAATAAAAATGAAATGAGTCAATAAAAAATCTACTTGCTCTGTTTTTCTTTGATATAGTTTACTGCATCTTCTAATCGTTGCAGAGTCCGTTCTTTGCCGAGGATTTCGATAATTTCAAAAATCCCAGGGCTGACTGTTTTGCCTGTAAGCGCAACTCTCACGGGCTGGGCGATTTTGCCAAGTCCAAGACCTGTTTGATCCATCACTTTTTTAAAGGCATCTTCCAGATTTTTTTCCGTAAC
>JAABPS010000412.1 GCA_011391835.1 Desulfobacteraceae bacterium | reverse complement strand
GTTAGCGAGCGAATTAAAAACAGATTATATTCCTTACGGTGAAAATTCCCCGACCGCTCTGCGGCGGGGAGCTTCAATAATTCAAAGCTTTCAATCCATGAAATACATAATATCCTTTATCAAGCTGAGAATCAAATGCCAAATCGATTAATTGACGGCTTCGTAAAAAGCGATTAAATATGCTTTTAAAATCGCAGATATGGACTAATAGCCGGTGGCTGTGATATTAGATCAAATATCATCCGAATGCCGTCATTCAATAATATCCATGACATTAAAATGATGCGACCGGCATAAAAGACCTGTAGCGAAATGGCCATAAATATAATGGTTATTTCGTAATGGCTCCTCATGATGGAATCGGAATGAAACCGGGAGGAAAAGAGAAGAGACAGGGAGAAGATTAAATAAATGCATCTGTTTACCGTTATTCCCAGAAATGTACTATGTTTTTTGGGCAAACTTCCGTGGTCGATTATGTATTATCTCGATATACCCCACAGGCGGATAGTAAAAAGAAATCTGAAATTTGCATATCCAGAGTGGGCGGATAAAGAGATTTGCAGGACTTCAAGGAGAATTTTCCGGAACCTTGGTATTACAATTTTTGAGATTCTCCAGATGGCTTTCTTTTCTAAAGAAGATTTTCTTCGGAATATCAGAATAAAGGGAGAAGAGCATCTGATAGCTGCGATTAAGGGCGGAAAGGGCGTTATAATAATTTCAGCCCATCTTGGAAACTGGGAGGCAGCATCTTTGTTTTCTCCGTGTTATTTAGGATACCCCGTAACAGTTGTTGTAAGAAAGATAGAATCAGGGATTATAAACAGTTGGATATTAAAGCTGCGAACCCGTTTTGGAAATTCGGTAATTGAAAAGGAAGGCGCACTGCCTGAAATGACTCAAACACTAAGGGATGGAAAAATCCTTGCGTTGATGATCGATCAGGGCACAAAAATATCGGAAGGTGTGGAACTCCTGTTTTTCGGTAAAAAGGTTACAGTGACACCTGCTGCAGCGATGCTTGCCTTAAGATGTAAAAGTCCTGTACTGCCTGTTTTTTGTGTAAGGGAAGAAGACCAGAAACTTACAATCATTATAAATCCGCCTGTTAAATTGGTGAGAACAAAAGATTTGCGGAATGATTTGAAAACCAACACACAGAGCATGACGGATGCCATTGAAAAAGCCGTGCGAAAATATCCGGATCAGTGGCTTTGGCTACATAAGAGATGGAAAAGATTTTATCCTGATCTGTATCCGGAATATATTGCAAGGCGAAAACGCAGAAGAGCAAAAAAGATAAAAAAAATGCTGTCTGAAAATGAGACTGATTAATATGGATAGGTTCGTAAAAAGTCGAGGTATGCTTAAACAGTCCGAAGCAAGTATTCCAGACCCATTATGAGGGTGATATATTTTTCTCAAGATAGTTGTTTCAATCAGTAAAAGCCTGTATGCAAAATCAGATTTATTTGATGGTTCCCGGATACCATGGTGAACAAATTAGACATCAATTATTTCAATGACGGGAATTAAATGCCTTAAATAAGATTTTTGACGCTGATATATTCCTGTGCTATTAGTAATAACTTTGTAGAAAGCCGAATATGCTCATGATCTAAAATCCGTTCGCATATGACTTTTCCCGGCTCCATCAATAACTGTTTATAATAATATATGCTGGAGGTTATCAACTTGTTTGAGAAGGTTTCAAAATGGTCCGAAAACAAAAATGGACTTTTATATATCATCTGTATTTCTTTGACGTTTAAAGCGTTTCTGTTCATGTCGGACAGCGTTGTAAATAAAGACGGATTGCTTTATATCGCAGCCGCTCAAAAATTTGCAGAGGGAAATTTTAGCGAAGGGATTTCAATATATCAGATGCCGTTTTATCCCTTGCTAATAGCGATTGTTCATTTTCTGATTCCGGACTGGGTGACTGCCGGAAGAATGATATCAGTTGTATTTGTAGTTTTAACTCTTATTCCTCTTTATTATACGACAAACGAACTTTTTGATCGTAAGGCGGCTTTCTGGGCGTGCCTTGCTTTTGCTATCGCTCCTGTTCCAAATAGATGGGCAGACAGTATTATACGAGATTCGGGTTTTATATTCTGTATGGCATGGACTGTTTTTTTTGCCCTGCGGTCAATTCAATCTCAAAGGATAATTTTCTTTGCCGCCGCCGCTCTATTTTCCTGGATTTCAGTTTTATTCAGACTTGAGGGAATTATATTCATATTGTTTTTTCCGATATACCTTTTTGCCCTCTGTGTTAATAGAGAAAACGATAAAATCAGTTTGTTGAAAGGTGCTTTTTTGTGGATACTATTCCTATTGGTATTTTCCGTCGTCTTTATTTCTGCTTTTGGATGGGACGGGATTATTTCTCTTAACAGAGGCCGCGATATAATTATACAGGTACAAAAGTTTTTTACTTTTGGATTCATGGATAATTATTATGTCATTTCAGAACAGCTTATAAATCTTGAGAAATTTTCACCGTATCCCGGGGGAATGCAGAATTTTGCAGAGACCGCGAGACATTATATTCCGATAATCTACCTCTTTGGCCTGTTTGAGACTTTAATGGTTGTCCTCTTTCCATTATTTGCGGTCCCGCTTTTTTGGGGCTTTAAGGATTCTATGCAAAAAAAACGGATTTTTATTTTATGCGTTTTTTCTGCTTTTATGTTTATGGCGTATTACTTTCTGATAAAAGAGGATTTTATTCAAAAAAGATTTCTTTCTGTTCCTGCATTGCTGCTCTATCCATGGATTGGAGCAGGCATACAGAGATTTTTTGAGTATTTATCCGTAAGATTTTCTAAAAGGGCCTTTGCGACCGTTTTAATTCTTTTTATTCTTTTACCTGTGTACCAGAGCATTGAACATGAACTTGAAGAGGACATGAGTTTAATGGCGGCGGCCGAATGGATCGAAAAGGAGGCCAATCCGGAAAAGCTTAAGATAGTTACGCCGGACGCACGGTTTTTGTATTATGCAGGGAGGGAGTTCTGGTTAAAAGGCGGTTATTCCGGAATATTCGGCGATAAGGTATACCATGAAAGTGAAATTGGTACTTTATGCTA
>JAABPS010000411.1 GCA_011391835.1 Desulfobacteraceae bacterium | reverse complement strand
CTACAGCAATCTATGCAAATATCGGCATAGAAAAAATAAAAAACTATTACCAGAAAAATAATTTGCAACATTGAGTATTCTATATAGTCCAAGCAATACACGTCACCCATATTTTTCCCCAAAATCAGATTATGCAACCAAGCGTTTTGTCTTTTCTAATTAAGCCTGCTTCATACATTTGCAATCTTGACTGCCGGTATTGCTTTTACAAGCGGGTTGAAAGCATGTACTGCAACGACACGCCGTTTATGCAGATAGCTACCGCTGAAGTATTTATTCAAAAAGCACTATCACTGGGCGCGAGGCTGAATTCGTTTTGCTGGCAGGGCGGGGAACCGACGCTGCTTGGCGTTGATTTTTACAAGCAGGTTGTTGACATTCAACGGCAGCATCGATTGGAGGGGCAGATCATAGAGAACTCGATTCAAACCAACGGCATACGGATTACCGAACAGTGGTGCCGGTTTTTAAAAGAAAATGATTTTCTGGTGGGGATTTCTCTGGATGGCCCGGCAGAGATTCATGACCGTTACCGGAAGTTTCAAGGCGGCCTGGGGTCATTTGACAGGGTGATGAAATCTATCCGCCTTATGAAAAAGCATGGTGTGACATTTAATATTCTTACGCTGTTAACCGATGCAAATATCAAACGTCCTGAATTCCTCTACAGGTTTTTCAGGGAAAACCGTTTTAACTTTCTTCAGTTTATTAACTGCTTTGAACATGATTCGATATCCACTGATGTTACCCGGTTTTCTGTTCGAGGCAAGGATGTGGGAGAATTCTATGAACAGTTATTTGATCTTTGGATGGACGATGGATTTCCTTATGTATCCATCCGATTATTCGAAGATATCCTTATCTACCTGATAGATGGTGCTCATGCATCCTGCTGCTGGATGGATCACTGCAACTCGTATATTGTCGTAGAGCACAATGGAGATTGCTACCCCTGTGATTTCTTTGTCTATCCTCAATGGAAGCTGGGAAATATTGTCGAAAATAATCTGGCAGTAATTTTAGATAATCCTTTGAGGAAACAGTTCTCGGACATGAAGGGTCAGATCCCCGAAAAATGCAGAGGATGTGAACTGCGGGGGTTTTGCAATGGTGATTGCATCAAATTTAGAGACAATGGCACAAAACGTTATGACAGCGTCAGTGAGTATTGCAG
This sequence comes from Desulfobacteraceae bacterium, assembly GCA_011391835.1. GTDB lineage: Bacteria > Desulfobacterota > Desulfobacteria > Desulfobacterales > JAABPS01 > JAABPS01. Next base: position 1,925 of record JAABPS010000411.1, on the reverse strand, counting down.
CTCCTGGAAAATGATTTATGAAAAAATAAAACCACATCTGCCCCGTATCCGCCAAAAAGCAATGGAGGTGAGGAGCGCAATCCAGCAGAAACAACCTAAAAAGGTTGGGCGCAATGAGCCATGTACTTGCGGAAGCGGGAAAAAATATAAATACTGCTGTGGTTGAAACTGGAGAGTTTATTTTAATCTATCCATCGAGAGTGAACCCAGAGCCAGAGGTCTGGATATTGCCGGATATACTTTTCAAAGATGTCCATCCGTTTTTGAGTTAACAGGAGAATGTCTTTGTTTGAATCTCCGGTCAGCGGGCAATGGATCGGATCTTCAACAACAATTCTGTGCCGGCTTTTCTTTTCCCGGATAATAAAAATCGGAAGTATCTGGGCATTGGTTTTCAGAGAAATAATAGAAGGCCCGATGGCCTGCATGGTTGGCTTATTAAAGAATTGAACTTCAATACCGCTTTTTCTCTTGAATTCATCTGCGATAAAAATAACAAAACCGGATTTATAAATTTCTGTCGTAGCTTCATCAATCGGATTTGAGTGATTCCCTGTCAGTATTACTTTCAAATTCAGGTTATGGATATAATCTCTCATGGCCAATGCAATGGATTCCTGTTCAACTTCCTTAAACAGATAGGACATGTCTATATCTTCAATATTAAGACGGAATATCATCAAAGGGAAATTTCCAAAATGGGCAGATACACCTATCACGCCCAAGCCATTTTTTTTGAATTGATTTATCTTTTCAAGACCTTCTATTTTAACCAAACGTCTGAGTCTTTCCTTTCTTCTGGGGTGATAAAAATGAAAAATCTCAGTTACGTTCATTATCCAGTTATGTATTGTCCGACGAGCAATTTTTTTTACCTCAATATCCGTTGGTTCTGTTTGAAATACTCTGGCAATATTTATTGCAAATCGATTTCTCAATCCCGTCAGCAAAGCAATAGGATACAAAAACGCAAATAGGCAATGGCCGATGAGTCTTACAATCGGCAAAGGAAGAAAGGGAACAATATGTGCGGGCAGATAAGCGATCGCAGGTATAAACCTGTCCAATACTATATCTTTTTTTGACTTTTCTTTTTTTGTCACAGAAGATTTAACAGGAGCTGTCCTCTTTAATTTAGTTTATTCCTTTTTATGCTGATTGAACAGGAGCGCCTGTCCATCACTGTTTTAAAATCTTTTTTTGATCGTGTAGATTAATATACCCATCCCATGAATCCCAGACCAAAAATATTTGCCCCGATTGTGATCAGATAAATAATGCCAATGGTGATTATTTTATTTCTATCTGATTTCATGCCGATAACAAGAAGGGCGGCTACGTAGAAATGCAAATATCCAAACAGAAAAATCAGCCAGACGCCGCTAAAAGAAAGGTACCACCAGGGATATTCCCAAACCAGATGGCCGCCCATATTCAGCAGGCATTCTACAAATACACAGAACACCGCATATCCGATGGCCCAGAACCATCGGTTGGGCAGTCCGAGTATTTTGTCATTTTTATTTTCAGAAAGGGTATTGTAATAAATAATTCCAGAGATCGCGAACATAAACATAATTTCAATATTCCATCCCACCATGGTGCGCAGCGCTGTATCTCCGGGAGTTGTCCAGAACGCAGCCCGCTGAGTAAAATGAAACACCCATCCATTCCAGGTCTCATTGAAAAAATCCATCCCAAAGATGGTGAGCCCTGCGAAGATAGCGTTCCAATTACCTGTTTCTTTTGCTTTTTTTATTTCGCTGGTATAAATATAAAAAACAATCGCCAGCAGGGGAATCACATACCATTTAATGGTTGAAAGATCTCTCAGACCTTGAAGTGCCATTTCTGAAGCGGGTGTCATGGGCATCCTCCTTTATGTATGGGATTATCGTTTAATGAGGGTTCTGTCTATGCACCAT
>JAABPS010000410.1 GCA_011391835.1 Desulfobacteraceae bacterium | reverse complement strand
CATATCATTTTTCCTTTTTCCAGAAATCAGATAAACCATATATACGCTTTAGGCCAGGGAACCTCCACGTGGTTGATCCTATGCTTATTGTTCTTTATCACAGGGCCGGCTGAAGAACTCTACTGGCGGGGGTTTCTGCAAAAACGCTTATCCAATCGATTGGGCAGATGGCAGGGATGGCTCATCGCAGCCGCAATTTATGCAGCCGTTCATGTGTGTTCGCTCAACATTATGCTGGTCGGTGCTGCTGGAGTAGCCGGTTTATTCTGGGGATGGATGTACTGGCGCCTGAATAATCTGGCGCCTGTGATTATCTCACACGCTGTCTGGAGTACAGTAATTTTTGCGGTTTTTCCCACGGCATAATTTTTTATGATTCTATCATGGCATGAACAGGAGGAGAAGTAAAAATGGCAAGAATGACACAACGGATGAAAGAACTCTTTTTAAAGGTACCTGCTGCAATTTTGGCCACATCAGACAACAGCGCGATTCCCAATGCGGTCCCCGTGGGCGCTAAAAAAATAATTGACGATGAAACCGTTTTAATTTCTGATCAATTCCTTAACAAAACCCTTAACAATATTTGCGCAAATCCTCATGTGGCGATAACTTTCTGGGAAGGTCAGGAAGGGTATCAAATAAAAGGAATTGCAACCATTGAAACCTCTGGTCAACGATACGAGGACACTGCTGCGTGGATCAAAGACCTGGGCAATAAAATCGGTTTCCCGCTAAAATCCAAAGGCGCGCTTATTGTAAAAGTTGAAGAAATTTACGGCGTATCGCCCGGACCCGGTGCAGGCAAAAAACTTGCCTGATATCTTTGCACTTAAAAATCTTAAATTCGATTTCGAAAAATAATTCTCCAATCCTTTTGCGATCACCGACTCTTTGGAGAAGAGACCCGACTCTAAATAAGAATGAGTTGGCATACCTCTTGCTTTGACTTTTAGTTTATATTTATGAATTCACGCATCTTAATTCTGTACATTTTTCAATAATATAACAGCATGTTATCCAGAATGAAAATCCAAAACAAATTAAATGCAAATTTTAAAAAATTTAGTAATTCTTTTATGCAAAGAGCAATGACTAACGCTGTTTTTGAAGAGGATAGTCTTATCTATTGGAGAATTAAGATCCTATTTACTATTTATCTAACGGGTCTGACTTTTGGTTCTTTTGCCTTAATCTCCGGTATGCTGCTGTTTATTCAGGAAAAAGTTTGGTCTGTGCTAATTTTTGATATCTTTTCCTACGCTCTATGTATCTTTCTTCTATTTTCACGGCATTTAAGCTACCAATTTAGAGCCTCTATCTCTTTGCTGATGTTTTACATCATTGGCATGATCATTATCATTTCAGTAGGACCTGTAAGCGGCGGCCCTATATGGCTGTTTACTTTTGCTGTACTTGTAGGTGTTTTATTGGGTACTCAAGCAGCAATTGCGGCTGTATGTATCAACAGTATCAGTATAGCAATCTTAGCGTGGCTTATACTTGCTGGCAGATTTGGTGAAGGATTTCCTTTTTTTAAATCTACACCGGCAATGCTGGCGGCCATTATCAATTTTATTGTACTCAACCTGATCTCGTCATTAAGCATATCTGTTTTATTGAAAGGGCTGATTTCTTCCCATCAAAAAGAAATGATATTGAAAAATTATCTTGATCAGGAAAAAAAACAATTGATAGCTATAAAAGAAAAACTCGAGCTTGAAGTGAAAGAACGTAAAGATGCCGAGGGAAAATACCGCTTTTTGGCTGATAACGTGAATGATATGATATGGATGATCGGTTTATCTGATCTGCAACTGTCCTACGTTAGCCCCTCTGTAAAAAAGATAAGAGGTTTCTCGCCAGAAGAAGCTATCGAACAATCTCTTGAAGAAATGCTGCCGCCGGAGTCTTATCAAAAAGCAATGGCAGCCCTTGACGATGAACTTAAAAATGACGGCAACAGGGATTCAGACCGCTTTGTAACTTTGGAGCTTCAACAATACCGGAAGGACGGGAGCATGGTGTGGACAGAGCTGACCACCTCCTTTGTCCGCGATAATGAAAAATTGCCGATTGCAATTTTAGGGATTACCAGGGATATTTCTGAACGCAAGGAGGCTGAAAAAAGACTGCGGGAGAAGCAAGAAAAGCTCGCACGATTAAAAAAAATGGAATCACTGGGTCTTATGGCCGGAGGCATCGCCCACGATTTGAATAATATACTTTCAGGGATCGTAAGTTATCCTGATGTACTTTTATTCAAGTTGCCCAAAAACAGTTCACTGCGCAAACCGATTGAAACAATCAAAGAGTCCGGTATGAGAGCGGCCGCTGTTGTATCCGATTTATTGACAGTAGCCAGAGGAGTAGCCACAGCTACAGAAATTATAAACTTAAATACCATCATAGGAGAATACACTAACTCCCCTGAACATAGACAGCTTAAAAAATTACGACCATCTATCATTTTCAAAACTGTGCCTGAAGATAAATTGTTAAACATGAATGGTTCTCCTACGCACCTCAAGAAGGCTCTGATGAATTTAACATCAAATGCGGCAGATTCTATTGAGGATAAAGGTACGGTTACCATATCAACTGTAAATTGTTATTTAGATAAGCCCTTAAAGGGTTATGAAGATATCAATCCAGGCGAATACGTTTTGCTAAAGGTGTCAGATAATGGAGTTGGCATTTCGCCCGATCACCTTCAAAAGATATTTGAACCATTTTATACTAAGAAAATTATGGGCAGAGGCGGTACGGGCTTAGGCCTGGCTGTTGTATGGAACACAATACAAGATCATGATGGATACATAAACGTCATGAGCAGCCGGCACGGAACTGAATTCGAATTATATTTTCCTGCCACCAGAAATGAAATAAGTATAAAAAAACACAAAAGCAACCTCAAAGAGTATCTTGGAAAAGGAGAAAAGATTTTGGTGGTTGATGATGAGGAAATCCAACGAAATATCGCATGCGGATTATTGACCAAGCTCGGTTACGTCTCTGAAGCGGTTTCAAGCGGCGAGGAAGCCGTTGATTACCTGAAACATAATTTTGCCGATTTAATTTTACTTGATATGATTATGCCCAATGG
>JAABPS010000409.1 GCA_011391835.1 Desulfobacteraceae bacterium | reverse complement strand
AAGTGAATTGGCAAAGCCAAGTAAAGCGACAAACAGTACCGTAACAGGCAGAACAAGCTGAAGCGGCTGGAATGTGACAAGGTCAATGAACGGCATAGTGAAAACCTTGCCGGCAGGCGTGAATATGGCTCCAAGAGTAAATATCACTCCCAGTATGGTACATAACTTTAATGCATTCCCCTGTTTTAAATATTTTGGAATTAAAGCAATTCCAAGAACATAGCCTACTATCATTGCAAGCATTGTAAGGCTGGTATAGTATTTTGCAGATTCCATCGGTATCCCGAGAGATTGTCCGTATCTTATTATTGTGTCGCCAGCTATTACTTCGACCCCTACATAGAAAAACAATGCTATAACCCCAAGGATCAGGTGAGGGAACTGCCAGATACTTGTCTTTTTAAGATTAGCCACACCAACGGCCTCATCTTCAGCTTCGGTGTCAACTTCAGGAAGATGGACAAATTTCAAAAGGAGACCAAGAAGAACAAGGACAACTGCCATTACAATATAAGGCATAATTACATTTCGGGCCATTTCGTTAAGCAGAATTGCACGTGATGCTGCGTCGGTTGCCTGTACAAGTTTTTCTTCCAGGATGTGTGAATCTTTAAGGATAATGCTGGCAAGAATGATCGGGGCAATGACACCCGCAAATTTGTTTGCAATACCCATTATGCTTATGCGTTTCGCAGCGCTTTCGCGTGGACCGATAATTGTCACATATGGATTTACAGCAGTCTGAAGGAGGGCAAGTCCGGTTCCCTGAATAAATAATCCTGTAAGAAAAAGCCAGAAGGCTCTTGAAAGTGCTGCAGGTATAAATACAAGCGCTCCAACGGCCATCACCCACAGACCCAGTGACATTCCGATTTTAAAACCGGTTTTTTTAAGTATTACTGATGATGGAAGCGCCATCACGAAATAGGAAATATAAAAGGCTGCAGTAACAAAGTATGCCTGAAAGTCATTAAGCTCGCAGGCTGTCCTTAAAAATGGTATAAGGACTCCGTTAAGCCAGGTCACAAAACCGAAAATAAAGAAGAACAGACCAATAATGGTTATTGCAAACACATAGTCTTTTCTGCTGATGTTGCTTGTTGAAGCATTGGTAGCCATAATTACACGTTTAGGTTAGAATAATAGAGTCAATAAGGTCAAAACTAATCTTTTTTAATTTTGTGGCAAAGAAAAATCATTTCTCATCAGGGTGCTGCCCTGATTTTTCCCTGGATTTTATACCCAGATATCCTCCGTGATGACGTTTTGAATACTCCTCAGCGGTAAATCCGATCTTTTCCATCATCAGGACAACCAGTGCATCACCAATTGCAGTAAATACCGTAGTTGAAGTTGTCGGAGTAAGGCCAAGAGGACAAACCTCAGAGGGGGAACCCGTCGAAATGAAATAATCAGCTTTAAGTGCAAGGGGGCTTTTCTCATTGCCGGTTATAACAATAACCGGGATCGATGGGTACAGGTTTTCCTTCAAATCAATAAGCTCGATTATCTCCCTTGTTTTTCCTGAATTTGATATTGCCAGCAGAACATCGTTTTTTTGCATTATTCCAAGGTCCCCGTGCTGAGCCTCGCTTGGGTGGAGGAATACCGCCGGAGTTCCGGTTGAACTGAAAGTGGTGGCTATGTTATGAGCAATCTGGCCGGCTTTGCCCATTCCGCTTGTGATCAGTTTTCCGTTTCTTTTCTGCACATGTTGATAAATAATTTCAGTAACCTTTTCATAGCTGTCGCTTACAGGTATACTTCTTATTGCAGATGCCTCACTTTCAAATATTTTAGCGACTTTATCCTTCATCTTTTCTGTCAGAATTTAGAGCATAAATGTACGAAAAAAATGGCCTCTGTTAATTCCAAAGCACCATTTATAGAATTTGTCAGCCCCATTAAATAAAGAAACTTTATTTTTGTATAATAGCAAATATCTGAAAACCTAACCTCTTTAATGGAAAATCGTAAAGATGCTCCTCTGGAAAGATCTCATTTTCCCAGTTCAAAGCCATTTGTAGTGGCCACAGCATTTTTTTCGCTTTTTGCCATTGTTGGTTTTGCCCTTTATGGACTACCTTTTTTTTACGATTTTTTTGTAAATGAGTTTGGATGGTCCCGCACAATAGTGACCTCCGGAAATGCAATAGGGAAGCTTATCGTTGCACCTTTGTTCGGATTTGTTGCTGGCTGGCTGATAGATCGTTATGGTCCGAGGAAAATGATGCTGGCAGGATCTCTCCTGGCAGGTTCAGCCATAATAGGTCTGAGCATGATTAACAACCTTGGGATGTTCTATTTTTTTTACATTCTGAATGCCCTCGGTTATGTTTTTGGCGGACCGCTTCCGTGCCAGGTGCTGATCTCCCGATCGTTCACAAAGAACCGTGGCAAGGCAATGGGCATTGCATATCTGGGAATCGGAACGGGCGGAGCACTTGTCCCGCTAGTTTCGACGGCACTTGAAAATAAACTTGGTTGGCATTTAGCTCTGACTTCAATTGGTGTGATTGTGATATTGTTCTCTTTTCCTTTGGCATTTTTCATAAGGGATACTCCGGCCCGGAAAGAGGTCAATATTGAAAAAGATCCGGTCGTTCCGGTAAAAAGCATCTTGAAAAACAGGAACTTCTATCTTCTGGGGGTAGGAAGTATGTGTTCCATCGGAGCTGTTGGAGGAATCAACCAACATCTGAAACTCTACCTCAGGGATATTGACTTTTCTCAGTCGCATGCGGCACAGATAATGTCGCTGGTGCTTCTTTCGAGTCTTGCCGGAAGAGTACTGATGGGGATGCTTGCGGATATTTTTCCCAGGAAGTATGTAATGATCCTGATCTACATAATCGTAGGGTCATCAATTCCATTATTGCTAGTACCTGATTTTCCCGGACGGATGTACATTTTTGCTATAATTTTCGGAATAGGCCTGGGTGGCGATTACATGATAATTCCGCTTATGGCTGGCGATCTTTTCGGTGTAAAGACTCTTGGACGTGTCATGGGGATAATACTTGTGGCGGATGGCCTTGCCGAATCACTATCGCCGATGATGGTCGGTGCCTTGTATAATAATACGCTTAAAAGCTATTCACTAGGT
>JAABPS010000408.1 GCA_011391835.1 Desulfobacteraceae bacterium | reverse complement strand
GCTCAAAAGCGCCCTTTTCTTGGATTATTCAGGTTGTGCAAAATACTTATAGATTCCTGTTATCAACAAACCAGCAGAGTCAGGAAATATTTGCGATTTCATATATCAGCAGTCATCTTATCCCACATTACTCGATTTCGGTGATTGTCAGTACAACCGGTTTTTTGCCGAGACCTTCAAGGATCATCCTGTTTGAACTCTCCCAGCTCAAATTTCCTTCAGCTTTTCTGAAAAAATCATCCAGTTCCTTTCTCTGAGATTCGCTGAGAGATACGTTTGCTTTTGCCCGGACGGTATAATTACTGTCGAATAAGCTCAGATTAATAGTGCTCATGAACGCCCTCCTTTTTTTGGATGGTTGTTAAGACCCGCGCTTCCCTTTCGCCGCTTTTTGTTAGCGAAGCTAATAAATTAACGTATAATTTAGTATATCTAATTATTACAATATATTATAAGCGATTACCCGGAAGCAGTCAAGATTTATTTACATGCCGTTGAACATATATTTGAAGCTCATATTTTGATATTATCGGGTTGGAAAAAGAAAATGATCTCGGATTATCTGATATTACAAAACAACCGCCTTACCAGTTAAAAAGCCCCTTTTTGCTTTTAAAAGAATCCCGGCCACTGCTGAATATTAATTGACACATATGATACAATATGATTATTTGACCCGCATTTTGGCATTCCCATCAAAATTTTCATGCGTCTCACCGGACGCATATATCTTACTGTATGATTTTTATCGAAAATAAAACCAGGAGGCAATAATATGAAAAATGTAATGGCAATGATCTTCAGTCTGTTTTTTATTCCGGTAAGTTTTGGTCTATCGATGGCCGCTGACCAGGATGTAAAAGGAAGTATGGACCACCCCCTGCTTTCGAGGATGCCCAACTTTTTTATATCGGATTATAAAAAATCCGAGTTCGACAGCCATAGATTCATCGGCCAGGATAAAAAACCGGTCAGCATCGAAGGTCGTAAGTACAATTTCTTATACCGCCTGAACAAGGGCGCGGAGGAGCCGGGAGAATTAAAAATACGCAGGAACATCCAGGACGCCCTGAAGAAGATCGGCGGTAATATAGTCTTCGACGATAACTTCAACAAACTCTCCACAATCGTGCTCCAAAAGGATAGTAAAGAAACTTGGGTTGAGGTCAGAAGCTACAATAACATGTACAAACTGATGATAGTGGAAAAAGGGATCATGAAGCAGGATGTCGTTGCCAATGCCGAGGCAATGGGCAATGACATTAATACGACCGGTCACGTTTCGATATACGGTATATATTTCGACACCGGGAAGTCGGAGATAAAACCCGAATCCGACGACGCTATTTCTGAAATCGCAAAACTCATTAAAAATGATGGCGCGCTGAAGCTCTATGTTGTCGGACATACGGACAATGTCGGCTCCTTCGATTCCAATATGAAGCTGTCAAAAGACCGTGCGGAAGCAGTGGTAAAGGCTCTGTCAGGCAAACACGGGATAGAAGCAACGCGCTTGAAGCCCTATGGTGTGGCTTCCCTTGCACCCGTCACATCGAATGCCACAGATGATGGAAAGGCGAAGAACCGGCGTGTGGAATTGGTCAAACAGTAATAACAAATAACAGAGAACCGGTTGCGAATCGGGGAGCCGGGAGTTTTCCTCTCCCGGCTCCCGCATCACATAGCATGCTGTTCTGCATTATGCGGCTTCCGATCTCACACAGAAATTCAGGTAAACCACTAAAATTCATTGACAAACCAGGGGCAATATGGTCTTTTAAGCCCGCGTTTCAACAATCCCATCAAAATGCTAATGCGTCCTTTTAGACGTTTTATATATACTCATTTGTTTGTTACCCGTGACCTTATAAATCTCTCTCCTTAACCGGGGGGCGGCAGTCGTTCATAGATCCTTTGATGGACTTTAAGGTCATAGCAGAGGTTTTTATGCTAATCCGTATATTCCGCATATTATACGGATCAATCTAAACATTGTTAAATGCCTATGGGGGAGAGAAGATGAGCATCGAAGTCACACGCCACCTTCTTCTGTGGTGTACGATTATCAACTACGGAATATTGCTGGCTTGGTTTCTGTTTTTCGCGCTTGGGCACGACTGGATTCAGCGCCTGCACGGCAGGTGGTTTCGTCTATCCAATGACCAATTCGACTCTATTCACTATGCCGGGATGGCGATCTTCAAGGTAGGAATCATTCTATTCAACCTAGTGCCTCTTGTCGCTCTCTGGATCGTCGGATGATTTTCTCAGGCTTCGGCTTTCGGCCACGCAGTGAGCGGCACCGTTGAGCCTGTCGAAAAAGTAAATTTTCCGGTTAAGATTTTATCGAAAGGCAATCATTGAAACAGAAAGGAAATCGGCAATTCTCTCATCTAACCGCATATCTTTTTTCATCTCCGCTTCAACCGCCTTAACTGCATGAAAGCGTCTTTGATATTCCTGCGGGTTCTTATGAAATTATGTTTAATTTGCGGCCTGATTTTGGAGATAGCGCGCATGCGGTTTGAAACCTGACGGAATCTACTGGGAGTTTTCAAGCTTTCCAACAGGAGTGTTCTCACCTAAGGCCGTCTGATTGCAGAAAAGAAATAAAAGCAAAGTAAGCACTATCTTCAACAGGGTTTTATATCGCATTTTCCTCCGTGGGGTTTTTCGTCAAAAAGCCGACCATTCATTGTTTTCATGAACTTATCAAGGGGAATCGCTTCCTGTTTTAAAAAACCACTGGCAGGCAAATCACCACTGCGCACCATTTCCACAACTGCGCAGACAGACGCGGCAGTAGTCCATGAAATAGCCCTCCATGTCCGGCCGGCTATTTCAATCGGGTAATACGCTTTGACAAATTCATCACGGGATAGAAACCCCCTTTTCCATCCTTCAACCGAAGCATGAATATATACGACATCCTCTTTCACGGGCGGTTTGGCATTGACCAGTATTTCACCGGTTCTTATCCTGTCCTGACGCATGAGTAGCTCATGGAAAATAAAATTCATGAGTTTGGCATGACCCGGGTAACGAATCGTCTTGTAGTCCAGGTTCTCGACCCTTCCGTTATAGGTTTCGCACATGCTGCCAAGCCCCC
>JAABPS010000407.1 GCA_011391835.1 Desulfobacteraceae bacterium | reverse complement strand
AAGTCCACCAGCACCCTGCTAAAAGGCATGGGAAGAATGGTCTTGTCCCAGGCTTTATGAAAGGTAATGAGCCGTGTACCTGAAAATGAAACAGGGACAATGAGAGCCCCTGTTTTTTTGGCCAGAAAAATCATCCCCATTTCAGCTTTTCGGGCCGGTTTTCTGGATCCATCCATAGCAGTAAAACAAATACATTTCTCTTCAGACCTCCGCATGGTTGCGATTAACGCCACCAGCGCCCGTGTGCCGCTTTTGAAGGATGACCCCCGGATTGCCTTATAGCCGAACCGCGGCGCCATTCCTGCAGCAATATCACCATCCTTGCTGGCACTGACAAGCGTCAGCTTGTTTTTGATATTTCGAAAAAAGTAGGAGAAAAAAATAATGTTCCTGTGCCATATACCCAAAATAATATGTCTTCTGTCGCTGTGGCCCAGAAAGTAATCTTCATATATCTCTTTATGCAGGATTTCAGTTCTGACAGTGCCAAACCACAGCCGCATAATCCAGCCAACCAAAACCGGTAAAACATAAATCCTCAGCCTGTCTTTTAGCGTATATTCTGCCATACCCTCCTGAGCCGCATTTATTCGATTTCACTTTCAAATTGGCTTGTTTGCGAGTCTTTTACCATGTTGGAACCGAAATATCAAACCTGGAGATACGTTGATCTGCCTGTTCGGAATAAAATTTGTTAAAAATCAAGTACCCGCCCGTTTCAGCGTGAAACCTGAAAAAAATATGGACTCATGTATTGTTAGATGATATGACCCCTTCGAATCAATATTAAGATATAAAAAAATAAGTTAACTGCGTATTCGTTAATTTTTTTAAGGGAGAATTTATATGAGCATCACAGGCGTGATCATACAAACCCTTGGCGGGCTGGGGCTCTTTATTCTGGGCATGAAAATGATGACCGATGGGCTTCAAATGTTCGCAGGGGATAGAATTAAAAAAATTCTCAGCGCTGTATCATCCAACAGAGTCATCGGCTGCGCTACCGGAACAGGAATAACCGCTCTCATCCAGTCTTCTTCTGCCACCACTGTAATGTTGATCAGCTTCGTGAGTGCAGGGCTGATGAACCTACAGCAGGCAGTCAGCGTCATCCTGGGCGCAAATATCGGCACCACCGCCACAGCCCAGATAATTGCTTTTAAACTGACCGTTCTCGCCCTTCCTGCCATTGCCATAGGTGTACCTCTTAAGTTTTTTTCAAAGCGCAGACGATACAGGTATATTGGTGAAATTATCCTTGGATTTGGGCTCCTGTTTTACGGTATGACAGTTATGAGCGATGGACTTGATCCGCTTAAGAACAATCCCATTTTTGTGGACTTTTTTACCCGGTTTTCAGGTGATTCCATGGGAGGCCGGATTCTTTGTATAGCAACCGGCTGTATTGTTACCATGATTATCCAGTCATCCTCGGCAACCGTTGGCCTGACCATGGCCCTTGCCACCCAGGGTCTTTTAAACTTCCCTGCAGCAATGGCCCTTGTTCTTGGCGAAAACATAGGAACAACCATTACCGCACAGCTTGCCACTATTGGTTCAAACAATGTGAACGCACACCGGGCGGCAAATGCGCATACTATGTTTAACGTCATTGGCGTATGCATCCTCTATTTTATTTTTCCATATTTTATTACATTTATTGAATTCGCTTCTTCAGCGCTTGGCGCGGGTCCTCTCACGGAAATAGTTAATGGCGATGTTGTCAATATTTCACGATATATAGCCAATGGGCACACTGCATTCAATGTCGCCACCGCCATTATATTTTTAATATTTCTTCCCTGGCTGATAAAGATAGCGACCCTGCTCTCCCCAAAAGAAACACAAGAAGAGAAGGATCTCTTTACGCTGCCAAATTTTGACAACCGGTATGTAGCCAACCCCATTGCTGCAATCGCGCAGGTACGCAGCGAAATTTTCCGGATGGCAGATATAGCCCTTCTCACATTAAATAATACACTTGAGGCTTTTAAAAAAAGAGACGCCCGGACGCTTCGTAGATGGAGCCGGTACGAACAACACATTGACGACATGCAGCAGGCAATTACAACCCATCTGACACGGATTTTTCAGGACGATGTCAATCCTGCTGAGGCCAAAGAGCTTTCCGGGATGATGCGTATGACAAACAATATAGAAAGAATTGGGGACTCTGTGGAAAACATCGCACAGATTTTTGAAGATATTATTGAAGACAATATCTCTTTTTCGCCGGAAGCGCTGGCCAACATAGATGATATTTCCGAACAGGCTGTGGCATTTCTTGCCCTTGTTAAAAATGCGATACGAACAAAGCCCGACCATTTTTGGCGGGATGCACAACTCATAGAAAATAATATTGATATTATGCGTGAAGAAATGAGAGATAAACACATGGAACGGCTCCAGCAGTGTATCTGCAGCAATCTGGCGGGATTGAAGTTCGGTGACATTCTGTCTAATTTCGAAAAAATCGGTGATTTCTGCTATAATATTGCCCAGGCCATTGAAGGAGTCAAATATAATTAAAATCCTGGCAGCATCTATAAATCAAAGCCCCGCGTAATCCACAGGGCTTATAACTTCTCATTTACCCATCTGTCTGTTTTTGGTTATCCGGATTTTTTAACTCCCGCAAAAGCATCATAACCATCTTTTTAAAAAACCCTGAAAAAGGCTTATCCTTGCTTAACAAAAAGAATTTCTTGACAAATTAGGTGCCATCAACTTAAATTTACCATCCTTTTTAATAACCAATTCTTTTTTTCCGTTCCATATACTAACAAATAACGCATCAACTCAAACATAATTGTTTTACTCTGTTTATTTGGCAGCCGAAGCAATCAGCACTTCTGGAAAATAGATGGCTCAAATTTGTTATCGTTAATTCAATTCACCTGGAAGGAGATGGCAGTATGGTAACAAAAGACAAGGTGTTTCACAGCAACGACATGAAAGCAATATGGCAACGGTTCTGCGGGTTTTTGGACCTGTCTGTTGATGAGTTTATGGAAATGCAGGAATCACTGCTTTTTGATCAGATCGATCTTATATCAAACAGTGCTCTTGGGAAGAAAATAATTGGAAACATTAAGCCCATAAGCCTGGACAATTTCCGCA
>JAABPS010000406.1 GCA_011391835.1 Desulfobacteraceae bacterium | reverse complement strand
GATCTGCTTCGCCGCCCCTATACTGAACAGTCGGGAAAAGAAAAATTTGCTGAAAAACGTCCTGACTGGGCACGCCACCGGGCGGGCTGTTCGATGCTGTCGTGCAGTTCCTGAGCCGGAGTATTAACCTTTCTTCTGGATCATGCAAAATACCTGACCAAGGATCCGGCGGCAGGTGATGTGCTTTACGCTTTTGCCGGCATCAGGCCGCTGATAAGCACCGGAAGCAGCAAACACACAGCAGCGCTTGCCAGGGGTCATCATCTGAACGTATCCCCGTCCGGGCTCATCACCATTGCCTGCGGGAAATGGACAACCTACCGTGAAATGGGCGAGGATACTATCGATGCCGCTATTCCCATTGGCGGCCTTGATCAGCGAAAATCGCGGACCCGAAATCTCAGCTTAAACGGCTAGTCCATGGACGATGACGGAAACTCCCCGTAAGCCTTGTACGGGAAGAACGCCAGATACATCAAGCAGCTTGTGGATAAAGACCCAAAGCTGGATAACCCCATCCACGAACCTCTGCCCTACCTTTTTGCCGAAGTGGTATGGGCGGTGAAGCGAGATGGCCTTTTTCCTGGATGACGTGCTGTCCAGAAGAACCCGTGCCCTGCCCCGAGTGAGCCTGCGAGGAGTTTCGGCGGACAAGGTCTTCCACGGCCTCGACGTAGAGATATCAAGCATCTACGGATGGAATGAAATCGTCCTTTTCTTTGTCCCCCCAGTTTTTACCGTTTGTCAACGAATTCTGAAAATTCTCAATTTTTTTAATTCAAATAAACTGGGGGTCTACGGGCCTGAATTTTCTAAAAAACAATAATGACAAATTCTCTTGCCAGAGTCATTCGGAGGTATGTCGCTTGCTGCTAAGGGGCTTGCTTTATGAGCACTTTCCGGTTAATTATTTTATTGACGCGGTTAAATAAAACCCGTATTAAAATAGTAGCAGTTAAATATTTAACTAAAAAAAGGGGGTATGACATGACACCTATTCAATTTTTACTTGAACACAGGGAAGATGTTCTGCTTGCCTATGATGGTTCACCGCTTGAAGCGTGGCACAAGCTGGTTGATCGAATTCATGTTGACAAGGCAATGACTGAAAACACATTCCGAACAATGCTGAAGCCGTTTGCTGAAACATGCAGATATTTTGATGTTCGCTTAAATGAAATGACTGAATTAAATGAAAAGCTAAATAGCCAGATTCAAGAGCTAAGTGACAGGTTAAACGCCGAGTTAAATAAAGAACTGGCCAAATATCGGTTAAATGTATCTGATTCAGAGTTAAATGTATCTGATAATAAAAAATTAAATAGGTTAAATATTGCTGGTTGGACTGTCTCAAAGTCTGGTCAGTATTATCGGGCTTTCAGAAAAATCAAGGGCCGGGTTTATGGGGTTCATCTGGGGAAAGATTTAACTGATGCCGAAACTAAGATCAGCCGTAAGGAACGTCAGATAGAGGTAGCGCCCTTAACCAGCCCATGATTGCCCGCCACAGGCGGGCTGTATTGGAATCGAACCAATATCATAGTGATTGAAAATCAATGATGCGGGTTCCAGATCAGAAACTATTGGTACATTTCCAATGCCAGTCGTCAGAAAAATGAATTTGATCTTTTCGTTTTTCACCAAAATCATTCTCACAGTTAGAAAGGATTCATGATGTTGAAAAAAACGTGTTTCATAATCGGATTGTTTATTCTGGCATTTCCATTAATGGCACAAAGTTTTGACTGCAATAAACCGGATTTTGGTGCCCGTATTGAGGATCTGAACAAAGATGGATTTTTCATAAAGTACATGGAAAAAGGGGGGATATCCTATTACAACTATACAGGGGGATGCCGCATGGATATGCATAATCATGTCAACCCATCGATTTCATATGCCTTTATCGATAATCAATTGTATGCAAGATTTGTTAAAATACCGGAAAAAGAAGGTCAAATAGAGGATATCAGAAACAGAATGGAAAAAAATGTGTCCAAGCAGGTTGGGACACAACCATATTCCATGAAACAGGACGGTGATTGGTGGATATATCAATGGTTCAATGAAAAAGATAACCTAAAATATAAAGTTAAAGTACACAGCAAAACTAATGAAGGCAAAAGCGTATGCTACTATGAACCGCTTCGGGCGAAACTGAAAAACATAAATGAGGCTGATGATCCGGCGTCTCTGACGAACTGATTATTGTTCTGCCATCTACGATTAACTTCCCATAGCGGTGAATGGGGTATTCGGCGGAACTGATACCGTTGTCGCCAGGATAATAATTTGTAACAGTTTAGCTCTTTAAAAATTGTGCTGCCAGCTTAAAGCATAAAAAACCCGGGCGACCGGCAGGACATTTGGGAATCTGTGGACACTTTCTTAAGAGTCGATTTATAATTTGCCATGAGGGGTTCAATGGAAACTTATGTTTGCTGAAATCATTTGTGAATCAACTCTACCAATTCCAGTGCACGAGAAAGAAGGGCTTTCCCCGAATTAAGTCCAGCCTGATCCTCAAGAATCCCGATACGTACAGCAGGATCGAATTTCCCCTCTCCATGTCTGATAGCAACAGCAGAGGCGCCCATGGGGCTTATGGATGAGTGAATAGTTGCAGGGATCATGTCCAATGTCATGAAGGCATAGAGATGTGAAAGGTGCGTCGTTTCAATGCCTCCGTGCCGCAGCCAGGAAACACCTGCACTTATTCCAATTTTGTTTCTCAGTTTTCCTCCTGCAATATTTCCGAAGATAAAAACACGAAGACGGTCAATAAAAGTGGCCATCATACCGCTGGTTCGCATGAAGTAAACAGGGCTTGCCAAAACGATGATATCAGCATCTTCCATCTTTTCGAATAGTCGGCTGGGCATCATCTTCAAGCGAGCAGTATTTTCCCGGCTTTTGCTTGACAAGGCAGAAGTTGCAGTGAATACAGTTTTTAATTTCAATTTTTGAAAGACTGACTGTTTCCGCTTCCATTCCTTTTTCAACAGCCATTTCCATAATCGACGCCAGAAAAGTATCCAGGTTGCCGTCTGTTACCGGGCTTCCAGAAATACCCATAATTTTATAAGCCATATTAGCTCCTTGAAAATTTCGGCGGCAGCATGCC
>JAABPS010000405.1 GCA_011391835.1 Desulfobacteraceae bacterium | reverse complement strand
CCGCAATATTTACTAGTCTAAGGGAGCTCAACAACGAGGGGGCGACTATTATATATACGACGCATTACATGGAAGAAGCCCAAAGTTTGTGCAATCGCGTTGCGATCATTGACCAGGGTCGTATCGTACAGATAGACTCTCCATCCGAAATGGTTCGGAAATTTAACAACTCAGTTGTAAAAATAGAGTTTAGCGGTCCGGTGGATCTGTCCCTTTACGAACGGCTTAAAATATTCAGTCCTATCGCTCCGCTCGATAAGACTGGCAGATGGATTTTTTTTAAATCCACAAATCCTGCGCAAACAGTAGAGAAAATTTTAAGTTTGCCGGAAGTAAGAAAGATAGGGATTCAATCACTGGATGTCTCAAAACCAAACCTGGAAGATGTTTTCCTCCATCTCACAGGTCATTTCTTGAGAGATAATTAACGGTTATGATTCTCCAAATTTTTGCCATCAGCATCAAAGAGCTTAAAGTGCTATGGAAAGACAAAGAAGCGCTGGCGCTTTTATTTCTGATGCCGGCTTTCTTCATACTGGTAATGAGTTTTGCACTTCAAGGCGTATTTGAGTCAGGGAGCAAACGGCAGCCCATTCAGATACTTTTGGTGAATCAGGACAGGGGTGAAATTGCAAAAAAAGTAATTAAAGACCTGTTAAAAAACGAAGGTATTGAATGGATCTCGCAATTAAATGGAGAACCTATTTCCAAGGAACAATCCGAAGCACTCATTCAAAAAAAAGAATTTTCATTATCGCTTATTTTTAAAGATAATTTTTCCAAGAACGTTTTAGCTTCCCAGGAAAAAGAAGAAACTACCACCCCTACCGTATTGCTTATAGCCGACCCCGCATTGAACCTGCAACTGCTTGCTCCTATTGAAGGCGCCATTCGGAGTGTTATCGAGCGCCATGTAGCCTTGAATCGAATACATAATTCTCTGAAGAAAGAATTGGATCCTTTTATGAAACTGATGGCCTATAGCGCAAACAGGCCCTCCAGCGGTCGTAAAAATCTCATCGATAAAATATTTAAAGATATTGAAGAAGGCGGAACGTCAAATTCCGGAGTCATTTTTTCCACACAGCCGCCTTCCGGATTTCAGAATGAGCGGCGCCCTACAGCAACCGAACAAAACGTTCCTGCATATACCATTTTTGGTGTTTTTTTTATCATGCTGACTCTGGCAACGAGCATTTACAAGGAAAAAGTGGATGGTACATTTCAGCGACTTCTCGCAGCGCCTTTGTCTAAAACAACCCTTCTTATCGGCAAGCTTCTGCCGTACTATATGGTAAATCTTATTCAGATTGCACTTATGTTTTTAATTGGTGTCATTGTATTTCACATGAACCTCGGCAATTTACCTTCGCTGCTTGTCATTTCATTAGTTATTTCCTTAACAGCCAATGGGTTAGGGTTATTGGTCGCTGCGCTGAGCTATACGTATGCGCAGATAAACGGATTTTCAGTTCTTTTGGCAATTACTCTTTCTGCCCTCGGCGGAATGATGATTCCCGCATTTGTTATGCCTGACACATTAAAAGCTATTTCTCTATTTACACCCCATGCGTGGGCGCTGATGGCGTATCATGATATCATTATACGGGGTTTAACCTTAAAGCATATCATTCCTGAACTCACCGTTTTGATGGGATTTTCCGGGCTTTTCTTTGCAGTGGCATTATGGCGTTTCCGATTTCAATAACTATTTCAAACGAGCAATTGATTGTAATTGGCGGAATTGGGGGTCATGTGTTAAAGGGAGCGTCACCCAAAAAATGATTTGGCACAAAGGGAAATCACGATTATCCTATAATAGAAATACAATAGGCGCACACACTTTATGAATAGTAGATAGCTCCAGAACTAAGCCACATGGTAAAATCGGTTCATACAATTAATCACCCTTATCAGCTCGTTAACATCACAGTCACCGTATGCGCATTTGGGATATCAACCCGGGGTATTTAAATAATCAGAGTTTGTTAGGAGAGCATCGCGAACTCCATGGAATTGTTTCCATTCTGGTTAACCGAAAAAAGGGCTACGCCAACCATCCTGAAACACTCAGGTGGGTGGGATATGAATGGGCGCTGTATCAGAGGCATCAGCTATTGCGCGAAGAAATGATTCTTCGAGGGTTTAACGAACATTCACCTGTCCTAATCGATGGCAACAAAAACAAATGGCCGTCGAAATACATTGACCTGCCGCATGCTCAATTTGTACTCCTTAACAAAAAGTATAAGCTAAAACCTCAGGGAAGAATTCCTCTGCCGAAGACAACCCAGGAGCTGTGGGCAAATCATAAATATTCTGTGCTGGCGAGAAATCCGGAAAGATATGTACAACTGGGGGCAAAAGTATCCTGTTTGCGAAGACAAGATGGATTTACTGATATCTGCGATGAGCTTGTCGAACTGCTCCGGCAAAAACCGCCCCAGGGGCGCAAGCGAAACGCGCTTGAGCATATGTGGGGGCATGTATCCAACTATATGGATCTAAAGAAATGCTCTATCAATACGTCCAATGATAAAGACGTGCTTTTGGCAATACAGCGGGCTGCAATAACGTATCGAGAGCCTTATCTGATTGCTTCTACAGCATTAAGTGATCTCGGGGCATGGTAAATAAACTCATCTGCTTCGTTGAGAGTCGATACCCCCGGTTTCTCGGATATGGCGTTCACACAGCGAGATGCTGTATCAAAGCATCCTAATTTGCAGATATTTCCTGGAGCTTCTGGGAAAGCTGAACCAGGTTAAAGGGTTTTTGGATGAATCCATTACATCCCTGTTCGAGTATTTTTTTTGCTTTCCCATTTAAGCTGTATCCGCTGGAAAGAAGAACTTTAGCATCCGGGTTTATCTGTTTTAAATTATCAAACGTTTCACTTCCAGTCATATTCGGCATGACCATATCAAGAATAACGATATGGATATTATCCTGTTTTTCTTTGTATATGTTTATTCCTTCCTGGCCATTGGAGGCTGTCAGCACCTCATAGCCAAGTTTAGTTAAAAGTTTTTTGCCGACAGTTAAAATCATTTTTTCATCATCAATTAAAAGGATGGTTCCTGTGCCTTTTTGAATTTGTTTTTTATCGTCTCTATCTTTTTCCGCCTTCTTTGCTGATGC
>JAABPS010000404.1 GCA_011391835.1 Desulfobacteraceae bacterium | reverse complement strand
CTTGCGTGAATGGTTATAGAGTTCATGATACATTTTACCTGTCATATACAGCGCAGCGGCTGCCCATGGGTCTGAAGGTGTTTTTTCATAGATAGCTTGAAACTGATGCATGCATTTCATCCAGTTATCCCGAACTTTTTGCTTTGTTTTACTTCCTTTGAGTTCCAGATAACATTTATTTGCACGTTGATATTGCTGTTTTGCAGTCTTCTGGACGCTGGATGAGCCAGTCAAGTTTTTTAGCCCAAGGGCAGCGTGTTGCTTATATTTACTTTTTGGGTAACGGGTGATGACGCGTTCAAATATATCGACAGCCTCTTTTTTATCCGATGTCGTATGGGAACGTTTGTATAATTCCTGATACATCTTCCCGGACATAAATAAACTGGCAGGCGCCCATGCATCGGATGGATGATTTTTGTAAACAGACTGAAATTTATTGATACATTTGATCCAGTTATGGCGATATGTTATTCGTACTCTGCTTTGTTTGAGGTCATGATAACATGCTTCTGCATTAAAGTATTGCTGTCGTGGCGTGGCGGCAATGGCCGGATGAGATAGACAATGGAAGATACCTATAAAAAATATAAGACAGGATGCCAGAATAACTCTATTGGAGGTTCTTTTAAGACCACCGTGGATGATATATGAATAAGGGTTGACGAATAAAACCAAAACTACCTTTATGAATATAGGATTAAGTTATTTTTCTCAGAAATCGTATAATGATCCGAATAAAGATTCGTTGTCATGTTCTTTTCTTTCAAACTATATCAAAATTACCTCCGAAGAACAATCTTTCTTAAAGATCTTTGGCTTTTTCTTTAAGTTCATTTAAAAAATTCAATGCATCGAGGGGTGTCATTTTTGATATGTCAACTTCCTGTAATTTTTTAATAAACCTGGATTCCCGGTCACTGAACATATCTAGTTGCACGTGACCTTTTTTTTGATGTTTATCGTCAGGTGAAAAAGAGGAGACGTGTCGTATCCCATGATCTCCGTGTTCGATCTGTGCAAGAATATTTTTTGCGCGCTTTAATACACTGTCCGGAATACCGGCAAGCCGGGCGACTTGAATGCCATAACTTCGATTGGTGCCTCCTTCAACCATTTTTCGAAGAAATATAATTTCATCATTCCATTCCTTAACAGATATATTGTAATTTTTTACACGTTCTTTTGTAAGCGATAGATCTGTCAATTCGTGATAATGGGTGGCAAACAGCGTTTTGACTCCTCTTCCTTTTAAATCATGAAGAAATTCAGCAACTGCCCAGGCAATACTGAGGCCGTCAAAGGTACTTGTCCCGCGGCCTATTTCATCCAGAATCACAAGACTCTGCTGGGTGGAATTATTTAAAATATTGGCAGTTTCCTGCATTTCAACCATAAATGTACTCTGGCCGGCGGCGATATTGTCCAGAGCGCCGACACGGGTGAAGATTCTATCTGTAATACAAATGGAAGCCTTTTTTGCGGGAATAAAAGAGCCCATGTGTGCCATTAGAACTAAGAGCGCTACCTGCCTGAGTATGGTTGATTTTCCTGCCATGTTCGGGCCGGTAATAATCAATATCTGATTGTCCTGATTATCCAGTTCAATTGTATTGGGAACAAACCGTTCGCCGGAGATCATTTTTTCAATAACAGGATGACGCCCATCCTCTATGAAAATTTTTCCATCTGCATTGATTTCTGGTCTGATATAATCGTTTTGGCTGGCGATAACAGCCAGCCCCAGCAGACAGTCCAGAACAGATATATATTCAGCAACTTTTTGAATTTCCGTATTATGTTTTATGATTTCAGTTCGGATTTCATTGAACAACTCAAGCTCTAATACATTCCGTCGTTCGTCAGCGTTTAACACATCCGTTTCAAATTTTTTCAGCTCATCGGTGATATACCGCTCAGCATTTACCAGTGTCTGTTTTCTGGCATAGTGAGGCGGAACTGATTTTATTTGTGTTTTGGGTATCTCAATGTAATATCCAAAGACCTTGTTGTATTTTACTTTAAGTGAATTAATGCCTGTAGCGCTTTTTTCCTTTTGCTCAAGATGCGCAAGAAACCCTTTTCCGTCTGTGCTTATTCGCATGAGACTGTCCAGTTCATCATTATATCCCTGACGGATAATACCTCCCTCATGAATTGTCGGCGGAGCGTCTTCTCGAATGGCGCGATCAATGAGCGCGGCTAAATGGATGAGCGTTTCCGGATTCCCATCGAAATTGTAAAGGTCGGACGTAAACGATGACAGGTCGGATAGAATATTGGGCCATTTGAATAGTGAAGCCTTTAACGCAACCATATCTCTTGCATTAGCATGTGCCATGGATATTTTACCGCCAAGCCGTTCGAGATCATAAACGGACTTCAGATTTTCCCTGATTATTTGAGTAATTTGAATTTTCCGGATGGCCTCTTCGATTGCGTTCAGCCGCTGATTCATTTCACCAATGTCCATAAGAGGATATCGGGTCCATCTTTTTAGGCGTCGTGCACCCATAGCGGTGACGGTTTGGTCTATGACGCTAATCAGTGTGCCCTGACGTTTGCCGGATTGAAGATTATTGGCAACTTCAAGATTGCGGTAACTCAGGTTATCAATCATAAGAAAATTATTTAAAGAATATGTTTCAATCTTAGATAGATGCTCAATTTTTTGTTTCTGGTTTTCACGGACATAAAACAATAATGCGCCGGCTGCGCCCAGACCGGCTTTCATGTTTTCGCAGCCAAAACCTTTAAGATTAAGGGTATTGAACTGTTCATTCAGGATTTTATGTCCTCTATTGCTGTCGAAATGTTTGTCTTCAAGAAACGTAACACGTCTTTCCGATAATGCTTTGACAAGGGGTAAAAAAACCGGATCATCTTTTGAATGGTGATTCAGAAGAACTTCACTGGGCGAGATTCTGTGCACTTCATCAAACACAGACGGAATAGAATCATTTTCGGTCACACGAAAGGTACCTGTTGATAGGTCAAGATACGACAGGCCGATGGTATCATTGTTTTTGGATATCGCCAGAAGAAAATTATTCGATTTATCATCGAGCAAATCATCTTCGATGATCATCCCGGGTGTAATCACGCGGACCACATCCCTTTTTACTATACCTTTGGCAACAGA
>JAABPS010000045.1 GCA_011391835.1 Desulfobacteraceae bacterium | reverse complement strand
CGTTACTAAAGCTATGGGGAAAAGCATCCTGGTTTACAATAACCGCTCCCGCCGCCCCGGCTTTTCCGCAGGAAAGTATTGCTTCCGGTAAATTGGATTGCGAAACCGACAGCACCGCAAGATCAATCCGCCCTTCAATTCCGTTAATATCTGAATAGACCGTCAGCCCCTTGACGCTTGTCCCCGTGCAAACAGGGAAAATCCGGCCTTTATATCCGGCGGATACAATATTACTGAGAACAATATCTGCAAGGGCGGTTTCTTTTTCGCCGGCGCTGAATACGGCAATAGATTTGGGAAACATAATCCTGTGTAGATAACGGACACTCATATCTGGTACCCCCGTAAAAAGCTGTTTTATGCCGCTTTACGGCAGCCTGTTTTAAACGAACTCGTTGGAAGTCACAATATGCTCACTTAATGAGCTTTTTGGGGATTTTTAAATCACTTCGCTAAATCCCAAGAACTCGGGCTAACGCCCTCAAACAGCTTGTGATTTTTAACGCTCAGTTCTTCAAAAATCTATCTCCCAAAAATCTCAAATCCGTTCGCATATGACTTCCAACTGGTTCATTATAATTAACGAGTTCGTTGGAAGTCAGAAATCAATTTAATTAGTGTCCATCCGGAAACAAATTATGGACGCTAATACGTTTCCAATTCGGAAATAGGCAATTTTGGGCAAGCTCAAGGAAATCAAGGGATTGCGCTTAAGACATACGCATTGTATGTCGCACAAGAAATCCCGCAGATTGACACTTTAGATCGCACAAAAGGGCCATTTCCGGATGGAAACTAATTATTTACGTCCGATAATGTATCTGCATGGATCAACCTCCTCCCGCAGAACCTTGAGTTCCGTATCGGAGGGAGGCGGAGTGGTTTTGATCGATTCGGAAATGACGGGGCTAAAACCCGTGTTTTGCATAATATCCCGCAATTCAACACCCTGATGAATTGATTCGACCATCATTTCTTTGGATTCAGGATGAAATCCCATTACCGCCAGGTCCGTGATAATTTTATACGGCCCGCTTCCGGCCGGAAGACCCGCGTCTTCCCTTGCGCCCGGGCCGGATAGATATCCCGGGGATGTGACGAAATCGACATGTTCCACAAAACGGCTTTGATTTTGAACCGCAATTATCATCGTTCGCCAGCAAAAAGAAGCAAAATCATTGGCGCCACCGCTGCCCGGGAAACGAACTTTGGGCTTATGATAATCACCGATAACGGTTGAATTAATATTGCCGTATTTATCGATCTGGGCGCCTCCAAGAAATGCAAAGTCAACCATCCCCCGGCAACAGGTTGTCATCATTTCGTTCATCCCGGCCGCCATAATACCCCTGAAAAAAGTCCGGGAATCCCCTACCGAAATGGGCATCTGCGGGAGAAGCGGAGCAAGTCCCCCCGCTTCAAAAATGATAACGAGATTCGGCGCATTCACTTTCTGGGCAAGCATGGCCGCCGCGCAAGGAGCTCCCGTACCCACCGCTACGGTTGTTCCGTCTTCTAAAAATCGAGCTGCCGTACATATCATCATCTCCATCTTATTGTATGCAGCCGTCACCATATTCACCTCCAGATCCATTTTAACATGAGCGAGTCCGCATATTTATTTTTCAATCGATCCTTTATCTGCCGGCGGATTCGTCTAAAATGTCATTCAGTTATCCACCAGCGCTTCGAGTTTTCTGAGCTCTTTTAATTTTTTGATACCACCGCACAGTTCAAGGTATTCTTCAAAACTAGACACATTGTAGATATATTTATCCAGAAATTTTTGAAATTCACCGGGGTCCTTTTCCGCCTTTAGCCACTGCGCCAGATGTTCCTCGTCTGAAAAGTATTCATAGGCCATATTCCCCGGGTAACTCCCGAAAGGAACCTCGACAACCGCATCAACAAGATAAAACGGTATGACTGTCCGGGTTGGGTTAATCCGGATGGCATAGCTGTCCACCAGCCGCTCCGCGGTGATTATGACACGCTTGGCGGCACGCGCCAGTTCAAGATCCGCGACGGAAATACCCCTGATGTGGCAGTTTCCGTAGATATCCGACTCATGCACGTGAATTACGGCAACATCCGGCCATACAGCAGGCAACGCTACAAAATGCTTGCCGGTGAATGGGCATTCAATCACCTTCGCGCCGGACATCTTTAATGTGTCTGTTCCAAGCATACTTCGTGCTATACCAAAAGAGACGCCTTCGGCCGCGGCCCGCAGACGGACGCACAACGCATAATTCGTCCATTCACAAACTTCAATCTTTCCGGACTCCATAACCCGGCGGGCATTAGGTGACAGTCCGCGCGCTTCAAGGCCTATAATATAAGCTACATCGACTTTTTTCAGGCAGTTGCCGGCGCACAATAACTGAAAATCATGCGTGGAGGTGTGTCCCAAAAAACCCAGATTTCTGCGGCGGGCTCGTAAAATCTCATGAAGAATGGCTGTAGGAATCCTGTTCGCTCCGAAACCGCCTATGGCCAGGTAACATCCATCCGGTATAAACTTATCTACAGACTCTTTTTCAGTCATCCGTTTGTCGGTCATGGCCCGGGGTTTTCCCCTGAAAAATTCACGGGCTTTATCCGGATCAGGATCCATAAAAAGGGGAGACCGCCCTTCTTCGATGATATTCATCTTATATCTCCTTATCTCCATTCCCGAGTTTGCGCTCATTTGATTTTTTTAAATGCCATTGCATTGCTCTGCTCAGGTTTCCTGCCTCTATCATGATGTACCGGGGCGGAGCTCAATGGCGGGGTTTAAGCACAGCAACCGGACAAGGCCGCGAACAGGTTAATTATGGGAAATAAATTTTGTCATATCGTCTTCTATCCTGTTTTTCTAGTTTCCCTGCTGTTGCCTTGAGCGATGCGGTTTAGCCGCTTTTCGGGATTGTGGCCGGTGCTGTTGCGGACGCACCGTACGATAATTTTGCTTTGATTTTATTCGGGGTTTCAAACCCTGGACACCCCAGTTTTGCTGCTTCTCCCAATGCCTTTTATTTTCCCAGTCTCTCCAGTTTCGTTGAACTTTATGGTGAGGTATCCGCTGGTGGTTCCAATTATGTCCTTTCCAACGATGCTCCCTATAATCATTCCTCCAACCCGGAGGAATCCATGGATAAAAAGATGGAACGTGTCGATAGTGGGCCCAACCTGAATCATATTTTCGCGATCGATACCAGCGTCCTTCCCACGGACGCCACCACCAGCCATTGTAGAAGAAGATATCCACGTCTGAATCGGGTACGACATAGACATCCGTTTCAGGCATCACAATCAACTCCGGTGGTGCAGGAAATATTATGGGCGGTGGCAGAGGCAGACCAATACTTACGTTTACAGCAACCCCCGCCATAGTTGGAATAGGATATACAAGTACCAACGCAAAAAATAATGTTCCCAAAAATAACTTTTTCACTTTGTTACCTCCTATACAGACCGCTGCTTTGTCTAACGCTCGATCTCTTGTTTCTATTCCGTGATAATCTCAAGAATAACCCTCATGCCGGCTTTAGCCTCTTTTGTGTGAATGTCTTTCGGTTTCGTTTCATGCATAGAAGGTTTTGTTTCGCCATATCAGATTATGGAAAGCATATCAGGATTAATGACACCTTATAACTCTTTAAACGGGATGTTTAAATATCTTTATGGGACAGACGTATTACTGACTGAAAAGACCATACCGGGTTTTATTTGTCAATGAATTTATATTGGGGCGTTTTAACACGGTTCGGGTTAAAGTATTCTTTTTAATAATCTTTTCCGGTTGCTTTTCTTTCCGGTATTGTTTGGCTGGCTAATTGATATCATAATGCATTAAGAGCATAATAAACTATGGATGTAAAAGGATGTCTCCCCCAGGCTACTGCTTATATCGGAACTGGTGAGAAAGCGCTGAATAAACTCCGGTTCAACTTAAATTCTTTTTATTATCCCGTTTGCAACCATAAGCCTTTCCAGCATATCGTAAGGTTGGGCTCCAACCAGCTTATCCTTTTTCATCACAAACGTAGGAACGGCTGTAATCGCCTTCTTGCGTGAAAGAGCCCAGTCCGCATCTACCGCATCCTTAAAAGCTCTTGTTGCAAGAACAGACGCGGCTTCTTCACGTGGGAGGCCGGCTGATTCTGCCAAATCCAATAGTACCGGTATTTTCGCGATGTTCTTCCCGTCTGCAAAATAGGCTCTGAATACCGTTTTGTGGAACGCTTCGCCTTTATTTCTTGATTCAGCCCATAGTCCCAGTTCCTGCGACAAACGGCTGTTATAGGTTTTTTCGCGTTCTCCGAAGGGCAGTCCCAGATCATCGGCTGTTTTACGCAGCTTGCCCATCATTTTCCCGACATCTACCGGATAATCTGCAAACAACCGCTCAAGCAGAAGGCCCTCTTCCGGTGTATCAGGATGAAGGGGGAAAGCCCGCCACCTTATGGCTATTTCATATTCTCTTTTCAACTGTTCAATACGCCCGGTAATGAAATAACACCAGGGTCAGACATAATCCGAAAATATTTCAAGTGTTGAAATCGAAGTCATTTTATCTAATCCATTTATCGTTTATTATGCAACCCTTCTATAGTTTCGTCCTAAATGCGGTCAGTCCTTGTCGATCTTGGCCATCAAGTTCGCAAATTTACTGTGAGCTATCACAGCTTTCCTGGCTTTGAGCGTTAGAAGATTTTTTCCATATATCAGGAAGGACTCGATTTGAAAATGGATCAGTTTTCGGGGGAAGGTCAGATTCATCATCAAATAAATTTCTGCACAAGTTGCTTTATCGTACTTGGTAATACAGGCAAAGCATCCATCCAGACAGATTTCAATTCCCGGCGGGCTTCACGATTCGCAATTTTTCTAATTTCGTTTCTTGATAATGATCCTCCAGCGTTTAAAAGAAATTTCTGGGTTACAAATCCAATCCTCAGAGTGAGCAGAGCATTAATAGTTCCATCTAATATTGAATTTATAAGCAGCGTGGAACCTGGAATTGAAGCAATTACTCCCGATCCAAATTGGCCTAAAACGCCTTCAACATCAAAGTCATCAATCTGGTCGGCTATAAGCGCCGATAAAAATATCTGGGCGTATATCTTGATTAAAACGGGTAATGGCGGACGATATCCCAAATTTATTACCAAAGATCGCACTAAACGTAAATTGGAGCCTAAAACAGCTATAGCATCCAAACGGCCGTTTTGAGAGATAGTAGTAGAAATAAAAACAAGCACGGCATGATCATGAATAATATTTCTTGCTGATTCATTTTGCATGGTTATTGCGGTAGATAATGGTACACGGAGATCGCTGCCCAGCCTGAGGGCACCCGCCAGTTTATTATGATGTTCTATAGGAAGTATTCCTGAATCGATCATTTGTCGTGCAACTTTTTTTATCGTCTTGTAGCCGGTCTTATTCGTTCCTGAGACTATATCATCCAAAGACAGAACGGGTTTGGAAAGAACGTCAATCAATGGAGTAACTATCACCCAGAGAGAGATCAGCATCAATCCGATATAAAAGATCCATTCTACGGCTGGATGGAAAGTTTCCAGCTTGGAACCTATGACAAGAATATTTCCGATAAAGGTTACAAGTAAAAACAAGATTGCTGCAAGTCCCAATGGAAACCAAAAAACCCAGATAGTTCGATTGGATATTTTTTTCAAAACGATCTCCTGTTTATTTAATTGAGCCAATAGCATTGGCTAATGATGTCTCAACATTTAATAATGAATCTTTCATCTCTTTAATTATTATGTTTGCCTTATCGATAGCATTTTCAATGGGACTTGCTTTTGCTTCAAAATCTGAAATATGCCGTTGTATATGTGTATAATAATGTTTTCGCCGCACTTCACAATAAGTCGCAAAATGATCAGTAAGCAATTGGTCCTTCCACAAATCAACTCTTTCTTCTATCTGTTTAATCCATTCGTTAGACACGTATTCGTCAATCCAACTCCTGGTTTCTCCGCCATCATATACTTGTTCTCCCACCAAATACCAAGGTCTCTCTTTCAGGTTGCTTTGTGAAAAGGGTTCATGCAATATAGATGGCAAATCATCAGCTGAGGGAGAGACTGCTGCTGGTAATCCCTGCAAGTTAAGTTCTTCAAGCAATTGCCTGCAACTATTGATTGCGTTCTGTTCCGCCGGCAGACAATATTTGTTAGCCAACTTCACGTATTGCGGAAGTCGAAGCGTTTTCATGAAATATTTATTAGCGCCATTCGTGGCTAATCTGGTTGCTATATTTTTAATTTCACTGTTTATCTCTTTGCCGGGTGTTTTTCGGTTGTACTTATTCTTTAGCTTCTCGGTTTCAATACTTAAATTTTCAAGCCAGGGCTTTTTTGCGTCTTCCGCTATTGTAGCAATCTCTCCTTTGATAGCACTTTCCCAATCACTTCGGTAATCTACAGCATCGAACAGTTTTAACGCTTCACTAAGTTTTTCACGCCTTTTATTATGATCATTCCTAAATTTCTCGATGTATTGAGCGATCTTAAGTAATTTATTATTTGCTTTGGAGATCTGTTGACGAAAATTTTCCATGTGATTTCTTTCCTGAATCAAGGCTCGTTCGGAGTGTAATACCTGTGCTAAACCGGATTCGAAATTGGAGAAATCTGAACGCTCAAGCCATTCCTTATTATTTTCATGCCTTCCATCCCAGGCCAAACCGATATTGATTCCTAAAACAGAACGAGGCGCTTCATCCATCAATTCGATTACACGCTTTTTCCCTTCCTCCCGTTGATCTTCCTCAGCCTTCTTTCTTTTCTCAACCGGTTGCCAATGGCTGGCATCGAAAATGTTTTGAATAAGCCAAATGGGCGGTCTCGTGCTTTGCGCAATAACATGCTGGACGAAATCTCGTGTTTCACTATTCCATGCCGCCACAGAACTTTGGACAAAAAGGAAAAATTCAGCTCGCTTGATAACCCATTCATGAATAGGGTCCTCACGCCAGTTAGTACGACTTCCATCCAATCCAGGCATATCAACTATGGCGACACCATAGTTCAATAAGTTACCCCCCTTGCACCGGATGACGGTGAAAAGGGGTTCATTGAGGAGGTCTTCTGTCAGTGTTTGTTCCAAGTTATAGCTATTCAAGGGAAGAGAGTTGATCCGGACTCTGTTTTGAAGTTCATCTTTGGTTCTGATCCCACGAATATAGTCTGCTACCTGGTCGAAAGCTTCCCGGACTTTGTCGTCCATTTTTTTTTCGTCTTCGGTTAAATCGATTTTTCTGTCATCTTTTTTCGTTCTATGTTGACTTAAGCGTTGATTGATCTCAGGGTCAGTGGAAAAGTATTGGTCAATCCCTGATTGTTCTGAATAAATAACTAAAGATGGACGTCGCGTGGTTTCCTTTCCGAAACCGGCGGGACTAACATATTCACCGGCGAGCGCATTTGTTAAAGTGGACTTACCTGCCTTTAGTGGTCCAAACACGACAATAAAAAACAGCTTGGAATCAAATTGCCGCCTGGCACGGTCAATATCAATTATTATTGATTCAAAATGGGCGCTATTGAAGATGTTTTTGAAATCGAGTGTTTGCCAATGTTTTAGAATATTGTCAATTTGTTGCAGAAAAATACGAGTATGATTTGTTCTGATAATAGAGGAAGAATTATTCATATTATTCTCCAAATAACTGCTATCTGGTTAAATTATTAAAACTTTTGGAGGGAATTGGAGACGGAGTTAGTCGGTATCGGTGATGCCCGTAAGAAAGTAAATAATCCATGTTAAAAAGGTAGTAATTCCTTAAGTTATGGACACCCCGGATGAAATTATATTTTAAAATTTATTTTTAACATTTTATCCAATTGTATTTAAAATATCAAATACATAATAATTCTGACACGAACAATAGCTTCGTCACAATTAACACTATATGTATAATATTAGACAATATAAGTCGAGCATCTTTTCCAATGAAAAAATTAATAGTCTGGGGGAAGTACATTTTACACCACAATTATAGATGGAGGTTTGCTATAAATGAGTTCAGTCCTTGCCGATCTCCGCCATTAAGTCCGCAAATGTAAAGCGCGCTATCACGCCTTCCGCCTATTCCCTTACCAGCTCTTGAACCCTCGAATTCTTGACCCCTCGAATCTTCGAACCCTTTTTTCTTCATTTTTATTACTTTATGCTTCTGTTCCTTTTACTCTTCACGCTCTCACGCTTCACGAGGTGCGCTCTTACGCTCTCACGCTCTTACGCCTTACGCCTCACGTCTCTTGCCTTATCATCACTCGACCCCTTGAACCCTCGAATCCTCGAACCCTATCTCTTTAATATTTATTAACAAATCATATGCATTATTGTTATTAAACCCGCATTTCAACAGTCCCATGCGTCTTGGACACATTATATATATGCAGCAGTTTGTTGGCCGGAAATTGTTATCCATGTTTCAAAACAATGTGGGCGTGGAAATGATCAGCTTCGGAACAACATTACCAGACATTATCAATTCCGACATTCGGCAACCCTTCAAAAAGGCAATCCACGCCTCATTACAGCCACCACTGGATTACGGACGATTTTAAAACCGACTCTTCGGGAGGTTGTTGGAGGGCATTGGTTTTTAACTCTGCAAAGAGTAAAAACGCATAAAAACGCGGGCGTCCACAAAATATCCCCTAAATACGTTAGATGGGATTGTTAAGCGGCTGCTTTTGAATTCACGCGAGATGCTGATGGGAATGACTTCTCTGGAAACGATTTTCACTTTCCTCCACCCGCCCTTACATGGCCAGTTTTTTTCGCTTGCGGTAGGCTTCTTCCAGTCGAATCAACTTGTTGCCCACACTGCTGAGATGTCTTTCCATGGCCTCTTCAGCGGCGGCAGCGTCTTTTGTCAAAACGGCGCGGACAATCTCTGCATGTTCCTCCTGCCGATGAATGATTTTGTTGGCCGGCTTTACCTCCAAAAGAAGTTCCCCGATCAAGAGGTGAAGGGAGCTTGCAATAGCCTGAAGGAGTCGATTGCCGCACATTTCCGCCAGTATCTTATGTACCATCAGACGGTTGAAAACAAATTCAGTATGTGAGAGATCTTCAAATGCCTCGGCCTCTAAAGCCTCTTGCAGCCGCCGAACGAACTCAGGATTCACCTTTTTTGCGGCTAGCCGGACAATTTCCATCTCTATGAGGATTCGCGTGCTGATCAACTCGGACACCGAAAGCTTGTTGCACAGAAAAAGATCCATGAGGGCATTGTTGAGTTGGTCAAATGAAAGGTCGGCAACATAAGCCCCGCCGGTCGGTCCCTGGAGGATTTTGACCAGCCCTTTGATTTCGAGCTCCCGGACGGCTTCCCGAACAACTACGCGACTCACCTGAAACTGCTCCGTCAACTCACGCTCAGTGGGCATCCGTTCGCCTGACTTGAATTGTCCTGATAGAATAGCCCCCTTAAGCTGGTTGACAATCCCGATTGCAATTCGATTCTGTTTTACAGGTCTGAATTTCATCATATTTTAAAAGGTATTTATGACATTTTATCCATTTGCGTTTTAAATATCATATACATAATAATTCATACATAATAATTCTGAAACAAATAATAGCTTGACACAATTAACATTATATGTATAACATTAGACAATATAAGTCAAGCATCTTTAGCAACGAAATAATTAATAGTCTGGGGGAAATTCATTTTACACCACAATTTTAGATGGAGGTTTGCTATGCGTCCTTTCATAAATCGGCCTTATATTATTCTGTTAATTGTGCTTATCGTGGGCCTTTTGTGGGCCGGAGTGCCTTTGGCTCAGGAGATCAAGGGAACAATCAAAATCATTGTACCTTACCCTGCCGGAGGAGGATCGGATGTGCAGGCCCGGCTCATAGCCGATAAACTAAAGGATTCTCTGGGCCAGCAGGTCATTGTGGAAAACAAACCGGGCGCAGGCGGCCGAATCGGGGTTGAATATGCCAAAAATCAGCCCGCGGACGGCACTACTGTCTTGCTGGTAAATCCAGCCCTTTTTGTTGTGGCTCCCGTCATATTCCCAAAACTGGCCTATAATCCTGACACCGATTTTGCACTCGTATCTCTCATCAGTACATACCAGTTTTGCGTGTCGGTTCCAGTCAGCTCGCCGGTTAAGAATGTTAAGGAGCTGATCGAGTGGATCAAGAAGAACCCCAATCAGGCCAATTTCGGATCTCCGGCTGCCGGGAGTCTGCCCCATTTTTTCGGGCTCATGATCAGCAAAGCCGCAGGTGTTGAAATGGTACATTCGTCCTATAACGGTTCCGGACCCTTGGTGACAGCCCTGATCGGCGGACAGATCCCCATCGGGGTCGATGCTTATGACACTCAATCCGCCTACCACCCGGACAAAATCCGTATTCTGGCGACAGCAGGCACGGCCCGAAAGAAACCGGATATCCCGACTTTCAAGGAGCAGGGGTTGCCGGAAATCGAGGGAGTGGGTTGGAACGCCTTTGTTGTCCCGGCCAAGACGCCAAAAGCAATCATAGATAAGCTGAGCGCGGCAATCGCCATGGCAATCAAAATGCCCGATGTTACGCAAAAAATCCAGGGCATAGGGAACGATCCTTCAGGAACCACGCCCGAGGAGTTTGCTGCAATCCTGAAGAAGGATAGAGAGCGGTGGACACCCGTTATCAAAGCCTCGGGGTTCAAGGCAGAGTGATGCGTATCCGCCGCTCCAAAGATTTTTTCGCCGGGATCATGTTTCTCCTCTTTGGGGCGGCGGCTATGTATATTTCAGCAAAATACAAGATAGGTTCGGCAGCCAATATGGGTCCCGGTTACTTCCCCTTCGTCCTCGGCTTGTTCCTGGCAGTATTGGGATCGGCGCACGTTATTACAAGCACGGTTTGGACCAGAGTACCGCAGACAATTCCTTCATTGCAGTTTAAACCGCTTGCTTTTATCTTGTCTTCGGTAGTGCTTTTCAGTCTTATTCTGCGGCCTCTGGGACTGCTGTTGTCTACGGTCGTTCTGGTGGTGATGGCCAGTAAGGCCAGTCATGAATTTCGATGGAAAGAAGCACTGCTGAACGCCACCGTTCTTGTCGGAATTATTCTTCTGGTCTTCGTGTATTTCCTTGAGTTCAATATGCCGATCTGGCCGTGGTTTTTGGTTGGCCGGATCTGACCATAGGGAGAAAGACCATGGAATTGCTGCTCAATCTATCCCTCGGTTTTCAAACCGCTGTATCTCCCATGAATCTATTTTACTGCCTGCTGGGTGCGCTGATCGGCACCCTGATCGGAGTTCTCCCGGGCATCGGTCCGGTTCAGACCATTGCAATTCTGCTGCCCACCACTTTTGCTCTGCCGCCGGTTTCAGCTCTTATCATGCTGGCAGGAATTTACTACGGCGCGCAATACGGCGGGTCAACCACGTCCATTCTGGTGAATGTGCCGGGAGAGGCATCCTCGGTGGTCACCTGCCTCGATGGATACCAGATGGCCCGGCAGGGCAGAGCGGGAGCGGCTCTTTCCATCGCGGCTATAAGTTCCTTCGTTGCAGGTTCATTCGCAACCATCGTCCTGGCTGTGCTGGCTGTGCCCCTTTCAGAACTGGCTTTCAAATTCGGGCCTGCCGAATACTTTTCTCTGATGGTGTTCGGGTTGATCGGTTCTGTTGTTCTGGCATCCGGTTCCATGCTTAAAGCCGTCGGCATGATCGTGCTCGGCCTGCTTCTGGGAATGGTCGGTACCGATATTACCAGCGGCGCTCACCGGTTCACTTTCGGTATCCTGGAGCTTTCGGACGGAATTGGTTTCGTTCCTCTGGCCATGGGGCTTTTTGGCATCTGCGATATTATTAACAGCCTGGAAAAACGTGAGAAGCGAGATATCCTGAATAGCAAACTCACCGGGCTCTGGCTGACATGGAAAGAATTCAAAACAGCGGTTCCAGCAGTGTTTCGCGGTACACTGTGCGGATCTCTTCTGGGCATTCTGCCGGGTGGTGGCGCAATCCAGATCGGAAGAGCGTC
>JAABPS010000403.1 GCA_011391835.1 Desulfobacteraceae bacterium | reverse complement strand
AATTGAACGTTTTATGTCTGCCCAGGCATGTTCCATGGCGTGCAAAATACTCCTCTCCATTTTAAACAATGGCAGTTAGCTATGCAGCTAACGGCTTTGTATAAGACCCATTTGATCCGGCCTATGGATACGGCAAGATAAATTTTATCAATTATTTTAAAAGAATAGCTATTGTCTGATCTCTCATCAACAGTTTTTCTATGAATTCAACTATGGCAGAAGTGGTACTATATAGCGCTGGTTAAAAACAAGTAAAACACAATTGAAAATCAAATTTTCGCAAACTTTTATGTTATCTAATATCGTGTGTCAAATCGAATGAATCCGGTTCAGCGAGTATTTGCACAGAAGTTATCAACAATTTGTATCTCATTGTTTTTATGAATATAATTTAAAACTCATCTGTCAACTTCACTAAAATGCACTCTTTAACCAATTCATATTTTTTCCCAAACATTTTAAGCATATCTGGACTTTTCAGAAATTTTTAGACAATTTTGTTTTCTCAGTTTATCTTCGATTTTCTTTGTTTTTCTGAAATTTTTGTTATATTTGAACAGTTCCTTAACAATCATTTGTAATTTCCGAAACATGGGTGTTTACCCTTTTCCATTCTTTTTTTATTTATTTGAATTTTTTTTTTCAAAATGCAATATGAACATTTTATATAAATAAAATTTGTTTAAAACCAGTATTTACTAAGCAATTCCGGATAAGGCAATTCGTATGAATATATCTTTAATTCAGTATGTTGAGCCTGACTATTGTCATTCAGAACGCCTGACACGCTATCAGTTGATTTTATAATGTCACGCATAGGATTATGAAAAACCACCGTCCTGTTATAGGCATTACCATGGGCGACCCGGTTGGTATCGGCCCTGAGATCATCCTGTCCGCCCTGGCCCATCCTCAATTATATGCGATGTGTAAGCCACTGGTCATTGGGGATATCAATATTCTTAAACACATAAATAAAACGAACCAAAACCCGATGGTTCTAAAATCGTTAACGAACCCGGACGTTGGCATATATACACATGGAACGATTGATGTGTTAAGCCTGTCAGACCTGAACCCTGATAAAACAGTATGGGGACATCCCACCCCTGAAACCGGAAAAGCCATGGTAAATTACATCATCACTGCCATTGATATGGCTCTTCAGGGAAAAATCTCCGCTGTGGCCACTGGGCCCATCAACAAAACTGCCATGCATGCTGCAGGTTTTTTCTATAACGGCCATACAGAACTTTTCGCGGAGAGAACAAAGACCAGAAAATTTGCAATGATGCTGGCAGGCAGCACCCTTCGCGTGGTACTCGTCACAATACACATCCCGCTGAAAGACATTGTATCAATTCTTTCAACAGAAGCTATCCTTGAAAAAGTTTTAATTACTTCAACCGCCCTGCGCGATCGTTTCGGTATTATTTCGCCCCGTATTGCGGTTGCCGGGCTTAATCCTCATGCAGGTGAAGGGGGAATATTCGGAAATGAGGAAAAAGATATTATATGGCCGGCAATCGATCAGGCACAAAACCAGGGAGTCAATGTGTCAGGCCCCTTCCCTCCTGATACTGTATTTTATCAGGCACTACACGGACATTACGATGCCATTATCTGCATGTATCACGATCAGGGGCTCATTCCGTTTAAATTGATGCATTTTAACGATGGCGTAAACACAACCCTTGGTCTTCCGATTATCAGAACCTCCGTTGACCATGGCACTGCCTATGATATTGCAGGAACCGGCCAGGCAAACCCTGGAAGCCTTATTGCTGCCATCCGCATGGCTGCCTGTCAGTCCATAGAAGTTTCCAAACTGAACCATTCACTGGAATAAAGATCAAAAATTTAGGAGTTGTATGGAAATAGTTAAAAGTGAAGAGTAAATAGCAAATCCTTCGAAATACGCTCAGTTAAGCTTTTTAGATAACCGGAATGTCTTTTACTATTCACTATTAACTTGTCACGTGTTACTATTTTTTAATAATGGAATCAGAAAAAATTATTATCCGGGGTGCCCGGCAGCATAACCTGAAAAATATTGATGTGGATCTGCCCCGCAATAAACTCATTGTTATCACCGGCCTCTCCGGTTCAGGCAAATCCACTCTGGCGTTTGATACCCTGTATGCGGAAGGTCAGCGCCGATATGTAGAGTCTCTTTCCACATACGCAAGACAATTCCTTGAGCGGATGGAAAAGCCCGATGTGGATCTCATTGAAGGCCTCTCTCCTTCCATTGCCATCGAACAGAAAACCGCCAGCCACAATCCCCGTTCAACTGTCGGTACCGTTACGGAAATTTATGATTATCTCCGGCTCCTCTTTGCGCGGGTCGGAACTCCTCACTGCTATCAATGCGGACAGCCCATTCAATCCCAGACACTGGATCAGATGATTGACCAGATCATGGCCTTTCCTGAAGAGACACGGATCATCATCCTGTCGCCGCTTGTTTCTGATCAAAAAGGAACCCATGATCAGTTATTAAGACATCTTAGAAAAAATGGCTTCTCGCGGGTCCGTATTGACCAGGAAACCATGGACATTGAAACCATTTCTCCGCTGGATAAAAATAAAAAACATACCATCCAGGTTATCGTTGACAGGCTG
Organism: Desulfobacteraceae bacterium; assembly: GCA_011391835.1. Taxonomy (GTDB): domain Bacteria; phylum Desulfobacterota; class Desulfobacteria; order Desulfobacterales; family JAABPS01; genus JAABPS01. The sequence continues at coordinate 531 of JAABPS010000403.1, read as the reverse complement.
GTCATTAAGGATACCATCCAAAGCCGCCTGGCCGATTCGCTGGAGATGGCGATGTCTCTGTCAGATGGGCGGGTGATGTGCGACATTTTAGACAACACATCCGGCCAGCCAAAAGAAAGCATCGTATTTAATGAAAAGGCGGCATGCGTCACCTGCGGCATCAGTTATCCTGAATTTACCCCAGCAAGCTTTTCCTTTAACTCTCCACAGGGTGCCTGCCCTGATTGTGACGGAATGGGATCCACGACTGAATTCGACCCGGATCTCATCGTTCCCAATAAGAAATTATCATTAAGAGAAGGAGCTGTTGCCCTGTGGGCCAATCGGAACACAGTTCATTTTTTTGAATTTTTAGATGCCCTGACACGCCACTATGGGGTTGACATATTCACCCCTTACCAGGATCTGCCGGATCACTTTAAAAATGCGCTGCTCTATGGATCAGAGGGCAAACCCATCACGTTTTACTTTGAGAGAAAAAACCGCCGGTTTACCTACACCAAAAACTACGAAGGCATTATACCAAAACTG
>JAABPS010000402.1 GCA_011391835.1 Desulfobacteraceae bacterium | reverse complement strand
AGAAAATTAAGAATTAAAAGTGGGGCAGAATGCGATATCTATCATATCGCAGAACGTCCCACTTTTTATTTCATCAAGATAGATAGCCCGCTAAAAAGAAGTATTAAGAAAACAAAGACCTTGAAAAAGGACTCATTAATATGTCGATGCAATATCTCTCCTATAACCAGGCCAATCATGACAACCGGCAAAAGCATGCCAATTGATTTGATGCTATCTGCGGTAATCTTTCCTGAAATGATATAAAATGATGTTAACACAATGTTTAATAAAAGCCATAAAGATGAAAGCGTGCTTCGAAAAGAAGTTTTGTCCAGGCCAAGCTTGTTAATCGCATAGACAAGCAGCGGTCCTCCAGATGCATAAATACCATGTATGATCCCTGCGCTAAATATAAAAATATTTGACGCAAGGCTTGAAGTGGCGGACGGTTTTATTTTCTTTGCTGACAGCCGATAGAGCTCTCTTAGTGAAAGAAGCGAAATGAATAATCCAAATAATTTTTTAAGCAGCATCCCCTGAATAAAATGAAATATTACAATCCCTATGAGAAAGCCTGTTCCCATAAACGGTATAATTCTTTTAAAAAGAACAAAGGTATTTATGTTTTTACGATATGTTATGGTGATGTATGTGTTGATAAAAAGAGTCAAAGGCACCAGAATAGGTAAAAGGACTTCTATGGGATACAGATGAGCGCCCAATGTTATTGCTATAACTACGCTTCCGAAGCCTGAAACTGACAAGGTTGTATAGGATATTAAAACAAAACTCGCCAGCCATATAAAATCCGGTGTCATATTTATCCTTCTTAGAATACGCTGAATTTGTGAAAACTGCCTTAAGTACTTGAATTTTTATCTTGAGTGAAAAATAATCTCTTTACTCCCCTTACACTAAAGATTTTTTTGTACAACTTGTAATAGGTTGTTTTACCTGTAATGATATCAATGTAATTCTTGCCCAGCCTATTGCCATGCCTATTCATCAGCATATAGCTTATTCGAGGCACTTTATAAAGAAGCCCCTGCAGTTTCAGTGCATACGTTAAATCCTGTTGAAGCGTTTTGATAGCGTCATGATAAACGCTTAAATTCTGTTTTCCTGACAGGGCATCCAGAATAACGCGAGAAGCAATATCGGCCTCTCTGAGCGCGTAGAACATTCCTTCACCGGTTATGGGGTCTGTTAACCCTGCGGCATCACCAAGAAGCAGCCCCTTTTCATTTGCATAAAGAGAATTTTTTGACGGCCCATAGGGTATCAGCCAACCCCGCATGGATTGAATATGTGAATGGTTTTTGAGCTTCTTTGTTTCAAGGTAACGATACAGATATTGCTGCATCCCTTTAACTTTTTTCGAAAGAGATCCAACACCGATGGACAGGTGCTCTTTTTTAGGAAAAATCCAGCCATATCCTTTTGGTACCACACCAAAGTCAAACCCGGCCGAGCGCCTGAACTCATTGAAAAGTGTAGGGCTATCACAATACACTTCTGCTTCTATCCCAATCATTGTCTTTTTCTTTGTTTCTAAGTGAAGCGCTTTGGCCGTTTTACTGTAAACTCCATCTGCTCCGGCAATTATTTTTGTTTTAAAAACTCCTTTCGATGTTTCAACGCTCAGATGGCCGGTCATTCCTGAAACATGCCTGAATACCGCTTCGTCCATCACCGTGGCGCCCTGGCTTATTGCTTTTTTAATCAAAAAATAATCAAATCGGTCTCTCATGACCATACCGATGATCGGGGAATGGGAAGTATATTGGAAGACAACAGTATTTTGTACAGAAATAGAAACGGTATGAGGATAACTCTCAATAACTTCTGATATGTCAAAAGGGAGTATATCCAGAGCCCTCCTTGTAAGCCCGCCGCCGCAGGTTTTTTGGCGGGGCAACTTTTTTTTATCAATAATAAGAACGTTGATTTTTTTAAGCGTCAGGAAATAACCGAGAAGACTCCCAGCAGGTCCTGCGCCTACAATGATGACATCAAATGTATTCATGGGTTATCTGTATATGACGTTTTGTTTACTATTTCTATCTGGTTCAGTTAAAACCAATCTGGATAAATTATTTTTGTAAAAACGCATCACGTACTTTTCATCCAAAGCTTTTATTTGACACAACGCATTTATTTCACTATACTTTTAAAAAATGATACAAGATAAAGACGGCATGTACTTTAACGAAAAGCGGGGAATTTTTCAAGAATGGTTTTTAAATTTCCAGATAAATTGCGATGATGCATAAAGCAAAAAATGAAGGCAGGCAATGAAAATTCATTTTGTTTACATGACAACAAGTACCCGGGAAGAAGCGGAATCCATCGGTAAAGAGTTGGTTGTATCCGGGCTCGCAGCATGTGTTAACATTATTGAAAATATGAAATCAATGTACTTCTGGGAGGGCGAGCTTCAAAGCAGCTCTGAAGCTGTATTGATTGCAAAAACAATTGCATCCCATGTTCCCGCTTTGGTTGAGAAAGTAAAATCCCTTCACAGTTATGATTGCCCATGTATTATCAGTTTGCCTGTTTCAGATGGAAACAAATCCTTTATGGATTGGATTCAAGATAGTGTAAAAAAACCTTAAGACCGTTTTCCTCCTTTGGGATAAGGCGGGTCCTGTTTAACCTGGCGTTATGCCTGGATATAGCAAGGAACTTTTTGATGCGCTGGAAGAGTCTCAAATTTTTGATGATATTCTTAGTGTTTCTGCTCCTATTAAACGCACAGGCATCTGCCGGATTTCTGTTAAACCGTAAAGATATTCCTGAAGGCCTGCTGTCTGTTTTTGTCAAACAGGAACTGACCCGACCTCCAGGAGATAAATATTTTTTTCAAAAAGGTGCCGTTTCCCGCGTTGTATTCACCATCGAGAACATCAGCAATGATTTTATCGTCATAAGAAATCTTGACATACAGGATCATCCGGATATTTATCGCTGGTATGGTTCCGTATATCGCGGAGCTGAATATATGCCCATAGAAGATACCTGGATATTCAGCGAGCTTGAACAGCGTTTATCTGAGCCGCTATTTGCAAAGGATGATGAAATTTTACTTTTAGGGGATCCTGTCTCCTGGCTTGCGTATGATCCAACAGGTCTTGGTAAACAGTTTTATCTTCTGGTCGGTGATTTCGATGAGACGAAAAGAAGA
>JAABPS010000401.1 GCA_011391835.1 Desulfobacteraceae bacterium | reverse complement strand
AATTGGTCCACAGCACTTCCTGCCGGATGCCCTTGGTTGAATGGATGGTCTTGTCCGCACCCAACGTCTTAACCCAGTGTCCGGGTTTGAAAAAAACATCCATCATAGGATGATTGTAGCCGGACACCGCTACCATGCCTTTACACTCATTGACAACTTCTGCGAACTCACTGTGTTGGGTTTCATCCATCTCAAACCCATAAGCCTTGGCATCGCCGCGAGTGGCGTGTAGATACGGCGGGTCGCAATAAAACAAGGTTTTGGGGCCATCATAGAGCCGAATAATATCAACAGCGGGCCTGTTCTCAATCTGAACTCTGATAAGACGCTGTGCGATATCATCAAGCGCTTCCACACCGCCCAGCCAACGAGAAACGACACCAGACATACCAGCGCGACTTGTATCTTTGCAGTTTGCCCAACGACCAAGTGAGGCAGTTTGAGCAAGCCCGGTTCTGGTTTGACGCGCTTTGATATAAAAACGCCTTGCGCGTTCTACTTCGCTAATCCTGGATGTCGATCCGTATATAGCGCGGTGATATTCCTCACGGGAAAACGGCGTTAGAGCAATAGCCCTAATTAATTCTTCATATCGGTCACGCAACACGCGGAAGAAATTAACTGCATCGCCATCAATGTCGTTATAAGTTTCGACTGAGGATGCTTCCCGATTAAGTAACACGGCACCAGAACCGGCAAACGGTTCACAGTAGTGGTGACACTTTGGTAATAAGGGCAACAGCCACTCAAGGTGCGAAAACTTTCCGCCATACCAGCCGAATACGATGCGGTGTCTATGTCGATTTCTCAAATAAACCACGTTTGTTTGTTCGTGCGAAGGGTTCTTGTCAAGATAGATAGGAGAAACACCCCTGGCCTTTTTCTTTAAAATCATACAAGTTCACCTGTGAATGTATTTTGCTGTTTAATATTATAAATAAGCGGGAAACTTTCCATATGTTGCCATAATATCAATAACACACAGAAAAAACGATTGAATATTCAATATTTTAAGGATATTTAATATTGACATGGAAATCAAGAATAAACTTATAACCTATATCATAATATACTTATGGATATAGGGTCGTGTTCTCATACTGCCAGTCCACCGTCCTTTATTGAAGGAGTAAACCATGTCAGAGCCCAAAGACATCCCGATAATTCCAGGAGACACAAGAATTCTGCTGATTGCCCCTCATGGCGAAAAAACAGATCAAGCGGACGACATCAATACAGATAAAATTACCCGTGATGCTGCAAGGATGCTCGAATGTTCATGGATTGTGAATGATGCTGTTAAGAGAGCCGATCGTGATTACAATAAAATTTCGCAAGCCAGTAAAGACGAAAAATTTATAAAAAAAATCGAAGTTGTAGTTAAAGCCAATGGTCCTACTCTTGTTGTTTGGATACACGGGATTGATGATAAAAATATTGTTAAAGAAGCCAGGTTAAGCAATTTTGATGAAACGCCAGAAGACCTTCATGCTCTGATCGGCTACGGGCAAGGATTAACACCTCGACACACCGCCAAAAAGGAAACCGTTGAAAGGTTCAGGGATTTGCTAACCAAATATGGAATGACCAGCATTCTGACAAGGGATAACGCCCCCAAATACTGTGGACGCTATTATGATAATATGAACCAATGGTTCCTCAAAGAGAAATATAATTTAGACCAGGTACAATCAATTCAACTCGAAATAAGAAGGAAAGGTTTTCGAAATAAGAACGATATAATGAATACAGCGCAGATTATTTCATCGGCTTTGAATGAACTTATCCCGCCCGCGCAGAAAATCGCTGATAAACCAATTGAGGAGCATCAGGCTGTCCCAGATGTTCTTAATGCGACCGAAACAACGCCATTTGATGATAACGGCAAAGAAGTTAAGGCGAGTAAAGAAAAACAGAAGGGAAAAGACCTTGCCCTGATTGTTAGCAAGCCAATATCGGTCGTTGAGGAAAAAGCAGACGATGAACTGGTTCAAAAGGTTTATTCGTGGCTGCAAGATCGCTTCAAAAAGCATGTCGTGGATTTTATGCTCGAAGCAGGAAAACACATCATAAAGGAATTTTATGATAACGACCCACAGAAAGTTTTAGACAAAAAACCTGTCCGAGATAAATCATTAAGCCTGCTGATAAAAGAGCTTAAACAAAGTTCAGGAGATGCCCCATCAAGGAGCTGGTTTTTTGATGCCGTAGGTTTGGCTGCACATGAGATGATTTTTAAGAAACAGGGCGTCCAAACGTTTGGACAACTCGGACATAGCCAAAAATTACTGCTACTTCATGTTCCAGATTGGAGAAAAAAAGAGCGGTTAGCTGAAGACGCTATTAAAGCAAAATATACGGTCAGGGATTTTAGAGACCATGTTAAATCCGAAATGAGCAGGATTAAAGCCGAAACATATGTGGCGGAGATACCGAACGCAGAACAGAAAGCCAAATTAACCGCAATGCTAATGGAATTCCGTCAACTTATTAAACAGTATGGGCCTGTGCCAATTTCCGTTGCAAAGTATCTATCGTTTTTGAAAAGGTCCGTTAAGGCTGAAGGGAAAAAAGCAAAAAAGAAAGATAGTGGTTTCAATGAATGGACAGATAAAAATATCAATTTCTGCACTGGTTGCGAAAACGATTGTATCTACTGTTACGCTCATACTGGTGCACATAGGTTTAAGCAACTGAAAGGACAAGAATGGCACGAAATGAAAATCCGTGAGGAAGACGTGGGAAAAAATCGACCATTTTTTGGTGAGATGATTGGTTTTCCATCGACGCACGATATTTTACCATCCAACATCAAAGAATATATGACAGTTCTTTCCAAATTACTTCGAGCGGGTAATGAAGTTTTAATAGTTTCCAAGCCAAGATTTGATTGTATTAAACAAATTTGTGGAGCCTGCCAATTTTTCAAGGACAAAATCCTTTTCCGCTTTACCATCGGAGCAATGGATGATCAGATACTCTCTTTTTGGGAGCCAAACGCTCCGGTATATGCAGAAAGAAAAGCCTGTTTGAAGTATTGTTTTGATGAAGGCTTTAAGACTTCAGTGAGCATGGAGCCAATGCTTGATGCAGCCCATATTGATAAAGTCATTGCTGATTTGATAAAATTCGTAAACGTGGATATTTGGCTGGGAACAATGAACCATTTATCAAGGATAAAGAAAC
>JAABPS010000400.1 GCA_011391835.1 Desulfobacteraceae bacterium | reverse complement strand
GATTTAAGAATCCAAATGTTTCTTGATGTTCTGAAAAGAATAGGTCAAGTCCGCCCTTGACTCAGCTCATCTTTTCTGAAAAAGAATACATTTATATGAAGGTATTAGCAGAACACAGCATAAACAACTATACAGAACTCATCCAAATGCGCCTGGATAAAATGGCGATATGTTGTTACCTGATTGGTGACAAAGGTTCTAACGCCTGCGCACTCGTTGACCCTGCCTTTGATACAAAGGAAATACTAAGTAAAATCAAAAGCAGGGGATACACCGTAACCCACCTGATCAATACGCACAATCACCCGGATCACACCGCAGGAAATGCTTCCATCATGTCTCAAACCGGGGCTCAACTTTTTATACACAGGCTGGATGCGGACAAATTGAGAAGTTTTATGAACCGAGCTTTTTCCAGAATGCTTGGAGGAAGCAAATCACCAAAGCCGCACATACTGCTAAACGACACTGATACCATCACCATCGGCAAAACCACTTTGAAAGTCCTTCACACACCCGGCCATTCTCCCGGGGGAATATGTCTGTATATGGAAGGAAATGTCTTTACCGGGGATACGCTCTTTGTTGGAGGTGTGGGCAGAACGGATTTGCGCGGCGGGTCCTTGAAAACACTTCTAAAATCGATTCATGAAAAAATCTACACCCTGCCAAAAGAAACGAGGGTATGGCCGGGGCATGATTACGGCGCATTGCCCTGTTCAACTGTTGAAATGGAGATCAAGACAAATCCATTCACAAAGAGCAGGTAGCACAAATCCTCTAATCTTTTTTCCTGGGCCACACAATCGATCGCATCCAGCCCAGACACGTGTTGCGTCTTAATTCATCCTTATCAAGCATATCAAAGTACATGAAAAGTTTATCCGGATTTGAATACCATTGCGATCGTGGCGTAATATGCTCATTGGGATCGAGCCCCTTGATGACTTTTGCCGGATTCCCGGCAGCAATGACATTGGCAGGGATGTCAGTGGCAACCACTGCCCCTGCACCAATAACGCTATTCTTGCCGATGGTCACGCCTTTACACACAATAACGCTATCCCCAAGCCAGGCATTTTCTTCTATCCGAACGGATTTTGGACTCCCTGTGGACGCCCGATTATAAATATCATGCCAGTCTGAATCGGTAATATATACCCGGTTGGCAAGCATGCAGGAATCTTCAATGATAATCTCGAGAGCGGAGCTTATCCGTACACCCGGGCAAATCACACTGTAGGAGCCAATTTTTATCCGCCCTTCATCCTTCTTCTCAGGATTTGTGGGCCATACGGTCAGGCGAACCTTGCTGTCAGGAGAAGCAATAATATTGACATAGTTGCCAATTTCAATGGATGAACCAAACACCTCGATGTGCCAGGGTTTTATGAAGCTCGACCCTTCGCCCAGGGATTCCAGTTGCGGCCTTAGAAAATGCTTCACATAAAACTTTTGAAAATCTGTAAATAACTTTTTTATAAAGTATGGGCGATGATCTCTTCTCAATGTATTTTACCTTTAATACGATGCATCATCGTGCAAACAAAAATCCATCCAGACAACTATTCTGCCTGCCTGGTTGTTTCTACGGTTTATTCGTTGGAATCCCTTCACGATCACAAACTATGCCGGGGTTCAATTACAGACAAATATTGTTTCTTTATAACCCGTTAAAAGAAGAAAACTCTGAGGAATTCCAAAACCGATGACTGAATAACTTTCCGGCTGGAGTAAGGTTGTAAATCGCATCCGCAGCCATAAGGACAACACCGTTTGTCCATGTAAATTTATCTTGAGGCCAGATGGTCATATCCGGGCACGTGTACCCGCACCAGTATGAACCGTCTTCAAACGTTTTATCACAAATCCAGTTAAATACAATTTCAGAAAGGTTGTAATTGCCAATGGATGAAAGCGCCAGTGAAAGCTCACAACTCTCCGCGATGGTCACCCACGGCTCATTGGACACACACAAAACACCATGATTCTCAATAACAAATTTTTTCCAAAACTTATCAATCCGTGCCTGAGCATTTCTGCCGGTAATGGCGCCCGCCAGTACCGGATAAAACCAGTCCATGGAAAATCGGGATTTTGTCATGTTAAACTGCTGAGGCTTGTTCTGTATGGCATTTCCAAGCGTGGCCAGTGCCTTTTTCCATTCAGGCATATCATGGCCAAACAATTGTGACAACGCCAACGCGCATTTCAGGCTCATGTAAATAGAGCTTGATCCTGTTAACAGCGCCATGGGGTCAATTTTATTCTCCGGGCTGATCGCCCAGTAGATTTCCCCGCCATGGGCCTGAAGACGGATCACAAAGTCAATCGCCGCTTTCACCGTAGGCCACATTTTCCGGATAAAGACACGGTCGCCGGTAATCAGATAATAATGAAATAGCCCAACGGCAATATACGCCGTCATGTTGGTTTCACGGGTTTTATCGCTCGGAATGCCCTCCATATATGCGGCATACCAACTGCCGTCTTCAAGCTGAACTCCTGCCAGCCATTCAAATGCAGACCGAGCCTCCTGAAGATAGCCAGCGGTGCTAAGCCCTATGGCAGCCTCCACATGATCCCAGGGATCCGATTTCTGGCCCCTGCACCAGGGAATTTCCCCGCTCGGATATTGTGTTTCTGCGATCACATCTGCAACCGCATTCACATCAATGGACAGGTCGTATTTTCTTTCGGTAATTTTATACTTCATGCCGTGCGATTATCTCCGGTTTATTCTAAGACTTTTTTTCATATAATTAAATTGGACATTAGGCAAGGAAAAAGAGGCATGTTAAACAAAAATGAGATATATCAGACTCATATACAATAATTTAGGCAGGTTCTGGCATGGTTTCCGGCCTTAGAAGTTAGTGCTATGCATGATCAAATACATATCCTATGGATCGGAGGCTTTTAAAATAAACCGGTTTTTTGGGATTATCTTCAAAATATTTTCGAAACCGCACGATAAAATTATCCACGGTCCGAGTCTCGGTTTTCCCTGTGTATCCCCAGCCAATCTCCAGAAGCTGATTCCGGGACAGGGGTTTCCCACGATTTAAGATAAACAGTTTGAGAAGTTTTAACTCCAGTTCGGTCAGGAGGATGGTTCCGTTTTTGCCATGTGCCGTAGATGTTTCAAAATTGATTTCATTGCTGCCGAATGTATATTTTTTAGGAACTTCGGACACCC
>JAABPS010000399.1 GCA_011391835.1 Desulfobacteraceae bacterium | reverse complement strand
CCTGCCGCAGGGATGACGCCGAGTTTCACTTCGCCAAGTCCGACGGTTGCCGCTTCAGAAGCAATCCGAAAATCACAGCAAAGCGCTAACTCCAGCCCGCCGCCATTGCAGGGGCCATTGATCGCTGCAATGACCGGCTTTCCCAATTCTTCAAGCCGATTAAAAAGAGAAAACCGGACGCCTCCGGATGGCCGCTTTTGCCCCTTTGGCACACCTTCGACCATTTCCTTGATATCAGCGCCCGCACAAAAACCCCGGCCTGCA
>JAABPS010000398.1 GCA_011391835.1 Desulfobacteraceae bacterium | reverse complement strand
CGTGACAATACACACGCCGCCTTCTTTTTCCAGCAGTAATGTTTCGTAAGCCATTTCATATCCTCCTTCACACATTCGGAAACTTTTTTAGTAGATTAAACGAGTTATAATCCATCAAATATCAGATTTCAAGTTTTCCTCAATTTAATATCTCATTACGTTCAAGATTTTATAGTTGAATTAAATGATGAATTCAAGAAAAAACTACACTCTATAGTTTACTTCATAATTTTTGTAAAAACAGATGGTTGCCAAATTGTTAACTAAAAATCTTCTTTTATCGGTATTTCCTTTAAATGATTAAATATCTCAATTCCTGCTTCACCGCGATAAAAGCAAAATATCAATTCGTTTTTCACATACACAGATACGCTATCTATGGACAATTACTGCCACTTTATGGTAACTTGAAACAGTTCCTATCCTGGTTTCTTTTAAAAGAGAATCATAATGTTTTTATCAAAGGAGCAAAAACAGGAATTAAAAGACCAGATTGCTGCCAGTCTTAGCACTAATATGAATGTAACAAAGATAGTAATATTCGGGTCTTTTTTAGAATCAGCAGCCCCGGAAAGTATCAATATCGCTGTATTTCAGGAAAGCACTGAAGGATATTTTCAGCTTACCATGAAATACCGCAAAAAGCTTAAAGTGCTTATCCGAAAAATACAGATAAATGTTTTCCCCATTAGAAATGATATCGAAGAAAAAACCGTTTTATCTGAAATGGAAGCTATGGAAGTAATTTTTGAACGATAAAACACCCTTGAAATAAGCACAGGCAATATCCATGAAAGTACTGCTTATATCTGCCAATACAGAGCAAATCAATGTGCCGGTTATGCCTTACGGAATGGCATGCGTGGCAGAAGCTGTAAAACGCGCAGGATATACTGTAAAAACTGTCAATCTCATGACCAAAGAGGACGAAACTTCCATCCTCGAACACACCCTGCAATCATTTCAGCCGGATATCATCGGCATATCCGTTAGAAACATTGATGACCAAAGCATGGATCCTCCCCGGTTTCTGCTGGATCTGGTAAAACCTGTTATGGACGTATGCCGCCGCCTTTCTGCGGCGCCTATCGTTCTTGGCGGCGCAGGATATTCTATTTTCCCGCAAAGCATCCTTAACTATTTAAACGCTGACTTTGGAATTCAGGGGGAAGGGGAAGCCTCATTTGTTGAGCTTCTCGATTGCATGAAAAGAAATAAGCCCTTAGATAAAATTTTCGGACTTTATCATAAAAACGGCTCTCAGTCACCCAGTCGAACCGCTCAAAAAGTGCTGGATAAATTTCATTTCCCGGAACCTGAAATAAATCTTCATACCCATCCTGATTTTGACACCCAGAAAATATGGCTGCCGTTTCAAACCCGCCGTGGCTGCCCCATGGACTGTTCGTATTGCTCTACCGCGGCTATCGAAGGCCGTCGTATTAGAAAATATTCTCCCCTGCTGGCAGGTGAAGCCCTTGGCCGATATGTTGAAGCCGGTTTTACACAGTTTTTCTTTTCTGACAATATTTTTAATTTGCCTGCGTCACACGCCATGGCGCTGTGTAATCAAATAATAAAAAAAGGGCTGAAAATAAAGTGGCAGGCAATTATCTATCCAAATAAAATAGATGAAACCCTTGTTGAAAAAATGGCTCAAGCTGGATGCGTGTATGTGGCTCTTGGATTTGAAAGCGGCGCGCCCGCAATACTTAAAAATCTGAACAAAAAATTTACGCCTGAAACTGTCATCCATGTTTCTAATATTTTTAAAAAACATGGAATCAGCCGTATGGGATTTCTTTTACTTGGCGGACCTGGCGAAACAAAAGAAACGGTGATACAAAGTCTTGAATTCGCGGATTTCCTGAAGCTGGAACTGATGAAGATTACAGCTGGAATTCGAATATACCCCAATACCAAACTGGCGCACATTGCAGTTCAGGAGAAAATAATCGCACCGGACGATGACCTTCTATTCCCGAAATTTTATTTGACATCAGGATTAGAGGACTGGCTAAAACCGACGGTTTTACAATGGATAAAGGATCGACCCACATGGTTTAGTTAAGCAGCGGAATAGCTATAAACAGCCAGAGACTCGTATGCTGGCAGGTTTTCTTATTAATCATTGCGTACAAAGTTATACAGAGATTTGGAGTATCAATTATTCATCAATGGATAAGGGCCTTTTAAAAGGAGGAAATTATGAAGATCCCAAAGTACATCACCATAGAAGAAGTCAGAAAAGTATGTCAGGAACTGAAGATCAGTGACTGGACAAAGAAAAAGCAGGCCAAGGTTTCCATGAAAGAAGCCAAACTCATCATGGACAACGTCTGCCCTAAATCAATGAATATCGATCCAAAGGAATTCTGTGCAGGGCTGGAAGTTGAGCTTGAACACGGCATACGGTTTAAAGATGCCAATGTCACCAATAACCATCCTCTGCTCACCGGCCTGATTGTTCTGGCTCATTTCAAGGAATCCCTTGATTACTACAGGCTTCTTGAAGTAGCAGAACTGGAAGGCGATCTTCTTAAAGCGATTGTCGGCGGTCAGCCAAAAAAGATCAAGGATTACTACGCCAGGCTTGCCAGGGCCAGAATTGAACTCAGAAACGCTGAACTCAAACGCTTAAAAGGCAAACGCCGTTAAACACACGTAAAAACGTTTCAACGTGCCTGATAAATCAATGATCCTGTTTGGGTGATGGATTAAGTTATCTGAATCCTGGGCCGCAGATTATCCTTGACACTATTTTTTGGTTCTGTAATGAATGTAGCATTTGTTGCTGTCATTGCAAGAAGCGAAATTCCCCACATGTTATTGCGAGGAATCCCGCTATAGAGATTGTGTCGCAATTACACTAATGACCGTTTTCAATAATTTTATTTGGTTTGTCATTCCGGGCTCCGACCCGGAA
>JAABPS010000397.1 GCA_011391835.1 Desulfobacteraceae bacterium | reverse complement strand
CTTTTATAAAGTTCTTTTCCATGACCGATCCTGGATGTATCATGTATGGTGTGCATGGAAACAATACCACAATTTTACCGGCATCTATATGGACAGGTTCAAACTTCGCAATATTGAGGACATCACCTATATACCCAATGGCCGGGAAAAGCTGGAACATGCACAGAAAAATAAAACGGGCGGCATCATCCTCATGTCTCACATGGGGAACTGGGAAATAGCATCCCATGTCCTAAAGTCCGAAGGATTTAAGTTTTTGCTCTACATGGGCATCAAACAAAAGGAACAGATTGAACGGATGAAAAAGAAAAACCTGGCATTAAGCGGCATAGACGTCATCGCAGTAGATCAGGACAGCAGTTCCCCGTTTGCTGTATTAGAAGGAGTAACTGTTCTTAAAAAGGGGGGATTTATTTCACTAACAGGGGACCGGATATGGAATACGCATCAACGATCCATAGAGGTCACGTTTCTTGGTCAGCGCGCTGCTTTACCCGAAGCTCCCCATTTGATTGCTCTCATGTCCGGTGCGCCGCTTTTTTTGTTTTTCTGCGCACAGGAAGGAAAAAACAGATATCAATTCTATATATCAGACCCATATTATGTAAAAGCGTTGTCGCGCAGCGAAAGAAAAGAGGCTATCCTGAAATCTGTCCAGCATTATGCCGATCTGCTTGAAGCCCACCTTCGTAAGCACCCCTTTGAATGGTATCATTTTGAGCCCTTCCTTCATACGCCGGCGCCACCTCCCAACTCTTTCCCCTGATTCTAAATTTTTATATTTGATAGTTTTGGCAGACTGTTATATGTTCACTGTCCATTAGTTTTTCGTTCTGTAATTAATGTAATATTTTTTGCTGTCATTGCGAGGAGTCCGCCTCGGCGGACGACGAAGTAATCCCCTTATTTTTAAGATAGTTAGAGATTACTTCATCATGACAATAAAACAGATATATTAAAGGAACCCATTTGTAAAACAGCATGGTACGTGACGAAATAGAAAAACATATTTTGCATATCTTTCAGGATGAGTTTGAAATTGAACACCCTGAAACAGATGAAGATCTAAGAGAAGCCTATGGATTTGACAGCATTGATGCCATTGAGCTTCTTGCTGAAATTGAAATGTTTCTTGGATTTGAGCTGACTCTGGATGAGAAAAAGCAGGCCATGGAAATCCGTACCTTACGTCATATATATGACTATGTTGAAAACATCGCAAAATCAAGAAGATAATGTTCTATGGAACGACGTGTTGTCATAACAACAGAATCCGCCATATCCCCTATCGGCCGTTCTAAGAAAGAAATCATGAACAGTCTGATCAAGGGCATTTCCGGTGTAAAGAAAATCCGTGATGATGGACTGTTATCCGCATATATCAACTCAGGCGTTTACGGCACTATTGATTATGACATCGAATATGATTTTGAACGGAAATATCGCAAAACCATGGGGCCTGTGTCATTTTATGCGTGCCAGGTAGCCAAAGAGGTTATTGAAAAATCGGGTCTTCCCAAAGATTTCATTACATCCGGCAGGCTGGGTGTTGCGTTTGGGTCCACCCACGGCAGCCCCACTGTTCAACGTGCCATCTATGAAAAATTTTTCAGCGGGTCAAAAGAAGGTTTTTCTAAAATCGGCGCTGTGGATTATCTCAAATCCATGGTGCATACAACAGCCGTCAATATCACAAAGATGTTCGGAATTACCGGAAGGGTCATCTCCTCCTGTACTGCCTGCACTACCAGCAGTCAATCCATTGGATATGGATATGAAGCAGTGAAATTCGGTCTCCAGGATGCCATGCTCTGCGGCGGCGCTGACGAATATGACACCACAACCGTTGCAGTGTTCGACAACCTGCTGGCATGTTCCGTTGAATTTAACGACACCCCGCATTTGACGCCCAGGCCATTTGACGTAAAAAGAGATGGTCTTGTAGTAGGCGAAGGGGCTGGCGCTGTCATGCTGGAAGAATATGAATTCGCAAAAAAACGGGGCGCAACCATCCTTGCTGAAGTAATCGGCTTTTCATGCAATAACAACGGCGGTGATTTGATTCTGCCTAATGTTAAAGGTATTATTCAGACAATCAAAGCAGGTCTTGACAGCGCTAAGATTTCCCCCAAAGATGTTGATCTGGTGAGCGCCCACGCAACCGCCACAAAGATGGGAGATGTGATTGAAGCTCAGGCCATTCACACGATATATGAGGATTCTCCGCTCATTACAGGACTGAAAAGTTATATGGGCCATACCATGAGCTCATGTGGTGTTCTGGAAACTATTTTTACAATCTACATGATGCAGGAAGGCATTGTAGCCCCTACCCTGAATCTGGATGAAATTGATAAGCGATGCGCCATGATTAACCATGTCACCAGACTTCGGGAACAAGCAATTCACATAGCAACCATTCAAAATTTCGCATTCGGCGGCGTGAACACCAGTCTTTTCTTGAAAAAATTCCAATAACGATCTTATGACTGCTTTTGTCAATTTCCTGAAATCCATAAATGATGCTGTGATCACATCGCTTCTATGGTTCTATTTTCTTTTGGGGTTTATCATTTTCTTTTCTCCGCTTTATATAACTGCCTTTATATTTTCAACGAATCGTGAGCATTCGTTCCAGACCCTTAATCATTATTTTTATAAAGGTTTCTTTTTATGGGCGCAGTTTTTAATACCCGGATTAAAAATCAAAGTTCAGGAGGATGTCCTTAAAATCCGTTCATCCGTTATTGTGTGCAATCATTTATCCTATCTCGACCCTATTTTACTGATCTCCATATTTAAAAGACATAGAACCATTGTAAAAAGCGCCTTTTTCAATGTCCCGATATTTGGCAAAGTGATTACCATATCCGGATATATCCCTTCTGATGCAGGTGGTGAGTTCTCTTCAATTTTGATTGAACAGATGGATACCATGAAGAATTTTCTGGCATCCGGCGGAAATCTGTTTGTCTTTCCTGAAGGAACACGCAGCAGAAGCGGCAGACTTGGAAAATTCAGCAAAGGAGCATTTCGGATTGCCAGGCATCTAAAAGCTCCTATAACGGTCTTGCGGATTAAAGATACAAACAGGCTGTATCAGCCGGATCGGTTTCTTTTTCATACAACCCGTAAAATAGCTATTGAGATAGATGTGATTGGAAAGATAATGCCGGATTATGAAAGCGCGGAGGGTTCTGTCA
>JAABPS010000396.1 GCA_011391835.1 Desulfobacteraceae bacterium | reverse complement strand
AACGGTTTATTGAAGCGCTTCAACAGGTACTTTGATAGGCCCCGGGAAAAATTATTCCATGCCAAATAGGTAAGCAAATAGGTAAGGGTGTGTGTCTTGCAGAAACTTCTTGTTACCATCGATGGTCCTGCTGGCGCCGGGAAAACAACTGTCAGCAAACGCCTTTCGGATCGTTTGGGCTACCGGTATATTGATACCGGCGCGCTTTACAGAGGCATTGCCTATGAGGCGAAACGCAGGGGCGTTCGGCATGATGATGGTGAAGCCCTTGGCGCACTATGCAAATCAATGGACTTGAGGTTTGTGCGGAACGAAAATGGCACGCGGCTTTTATCCGGCCAGAATGATATTACCGATCAGATACGAACACCGGAAATGTCCATGCTTGCGTCGGCTGTTTCAGCAACCGCCATTGTTCGGCATTATCTTTTAGATGTTCAGCGGGCTATGGGCAGGGAAAAGGGGGCTGTTTTCGAAGGGCGTGATATGGGTACCGTGGTTTTTCCGGACGCTGACATCAAGTTTTTTCTGGATGCATCCCCTCAAACACGCGCATTCAGAAGATACAAGGAATTAGAAGGAAAAACAGCTCAAACGCTGGAAGATATAGAACGGGACATCCGGCAAAGAGATGAAAATGACAGTACAAGGGATCTGGCACCGCTAAAACCAGCGCATGATGCCATCCGGCTGGATTCGACTGATTTTTCCATTGACGATGTTGTCGATCTGATGCTGGATTACATCACGGGGGTTCAGCTGTAACCTTTTACTACCATGTATTTTTAAGAAAGGCGGAACACCAGCCCTTTTTCATATCCGCAGTTTTACCCTAATTAGTCGAGATGATTGATGAATAAATGACCAACGCGGGTACAGGGAATAAAAACTGTCTATTTGTATCATTTATTAAATTACATATTGTTTTTTTGGATTCATATGGTATATATTCAGCTTTATTTTTTTATGGCTGTATCAAAAAACTGGTGAGGGGGAATTATATTTAATGGGAAATTTAGAAAAAAACGATTTAACAGAGAGACCTGGACAGAACGGTTTAACAGGAGTGCCCATCTTGAATCAGGATGAACAATTGAATTCTGAGCAACCGGAAGACAGAGACGCATTGCCGCAAAATGAGAATTCCATGGAAAGCCTGATGGGCTTGTATGAAGAGAGCTTCAAAAGTTTTGAAGAGGGTGAAGTTGTGACGGGTTCTATCATTTCAATCGATAAAGATTATGTATTGGTTGATATCGGCTACAAATCTGAAGGACAGATTCGTATTGGTGAATTCAGAGATGAAAATGGGAGTATAAAGGCTGAACCCGGTGATACCGTTGATGTCATGATTGAATGGTGGGATGATGAAGATGAACGGGTTGTCCTTTCAAAAGAGAAGGCAACAAAAGTCAAGGTGTGGGAGGAAATCCGGAAAACCTATGACGATGATGGCACAGTAGAAGGTGTTATCACTGCCCGCGTAAAGGGTGGATTTTCTGTGGATATCGGTGTTCAGGCTTTTTTACCGGGATCTCAGGCGGATCTGCGTCCGATTCGTAACTTAGATGAAATGGTTGGAAAGACTTTTAAATTTAAGGTCTTAAAATATAATAGAAAACGGAGCAATGTTATTTTATCACGACGGGCTATTCTTGAGCAGGAAAGACATTCCCAGAGAGCAGGTACGCTGGCCGAAATTCACCAAGATAAAGTAATGGAAGGGGTTGTTAAGAATATTACTGAGTATGGCGTTTTCGTTGATCTCGGCGGAGTGGATGGGCTGCTTCACATTACCGATATTTCATGGGGCAGAGTGAAGCACCCTTCAGAACTTTTTTCAGTGGGTGACGCAATAACGGTAAAGATACTGAAACTTGATATTGAAAATGAAAGAGTGTCGCTTGGGATGAAGCAACTTGTTCCTGATCCATGGTCAAAAGCAACTGAACATTATGCGGTTGGCACGCGGGTAACAGGTAAAGTTGTCAGTCTGACCGATTATGGTGCGTTTGTTGAATTGGAAGAAGGGGTAGAAGGATTGATCCATATTTCTGAGATGTCATGGACCCGGAAAATTCGTCATCCCTCCAAGGTTGTTTCTATCGGAGAAATGGTTGACGCTGTTGTCTTGGAGATTAAACCTGAAAGCCGGCGGATTTCACTGGGGATGAAACAGGTGGTCCCCAATCCCTGGGATGTTATCAGTGAGAAATATCCTGTTGGTACAACAATAGAAGGAAAAGTTAAAAATATTACTGATTTTGGTTTATTTATCGGCATTGATGAAGGAATTGACGGTTTAGTGCATATTTCCGATATTTCATGGACAAAGCGGATTAAACATCCTTCTGAGATCTATAAAAAGGGGGATATGGTTCAGGCAATTGTTCTTGATATTGAAAAGGAGCAGGAACGATTCTCCCTTGGCATCAAACAGCTTCAAATGGACCCCTGGCAGACCGTATCTGAGCGCTATGAAGTGGGAAAGGAAATAACAGGAACCATTACAAATATCACTGATTTTGGTATTTTTGTTGAACTGGAGGAGGGGATTGAAGGTCTGATCCATGTTTCAGAAATCAGCGCCAGCAAGGAAAAGATAAAGTCGCCTTCTGAAAAATACAAAACTGGTGATCCGATTAACGCCAAGGTTATGAATTTAAACAGCAATGAAAGAAGAATCGGCCTTTCAATAAAACGACTTGATATGGATGATGATCATGCGCTGTTAAGTGAATATGTCAATAATACGAAAACTGTGACATCATCTTTTGGTGATATCCTCAGAGAAAATCTTAAGGAAAAATTGAGTGAATCCGTAAATGAAGGTGAAATAAAAGCATCTGCCGATGATGCTGAGGAAGAGAAATCATAATCCGCTCGGGGGCAGGGGATAGGAGTTTTTCACACTCATTTAATAATTTTTGCTGGCAGGGAAAAGAAATTTTGATTTATTCGATAACCAATTATCTGTAAGATCAAAATTTCATGCCCCCGTGGAGGTTTTTCTACATGTTTTCCCGCAGACATCCTTTTCTGTTTTTTTTTCTATCTTTTTCCGCAATTATGATGGGAGGAATCATTGTTATTTCATTCCTGATTGCCATGGGTTCCACTGACGCCACCATCGGTTTTAAGGAAAAAGTTGGGATTATAGAAATCTCCGGCATCATTACGGATGCCAAAAATGTTATTTACTCTCTCAA
>JAABPS010000395.1 GCA_011391835.1 Desulfobacteraceae bacterium | reverse complement strand
CGGGAATCGCAGGATTGGGTGCAGGCGGATGGCTTGTTGAAATATTTTTTGGAAATAAATTTCATGAGGCAGGTTATTTGCTGGGGGTTGTTTTATGGCTTTTAATTCCCATGATGTGCGGGAATGCAATATGGTCTGTATATATGGCAAGAGGGAAATATATATTGCCAATGATAAGCGCGGCTGCAGGTGCAGTCATTTTTACAGCCGTTTTCCCATGGATGGTCAATAAGATAGGTACAACCGGTGCTGTGGTTTCAGCCGGGATTGGCATGAGCTGTTCAGCTTCTATTTTAATTGGTGTCTTTGCAATGTCCGATGCATTGAATTTGCGTCGAATTCTTTTATACCCTTTTTCTGCTGTTGTTGCAGGACTTGGGGTATATTATATACTCGATTTCCTCAATACGAGCGCCTGGATTTCGCTGCCTGTATGCTATGCGGTATTTTTTTCTTTTATTTTTATTTTTGATACTGTTACGCCCTCTGAGCGCAGTGTATTGGCGGGTATGATAAGGAGAAAATTCATTTCTTTTAGAAACTGATCCTATCCGTTGTCTGGTTTGGAATGGCTTGAGCTGGGGTGCTGCATTCGGCGTAACAGACGCA
This sequence comes from Desulfobacteraceae bacterium, assembly GCA_011391835.1. Taxonomy (GTDB): domain Bacteria; phylum Desulfobacterota; class Desulfobacteria; order Desulfobacterales; family JAABPS01; genus JAABPS01. Next base: position 2,619 of record JAABPS010000395.1, on the reverse strand, counting down.
TACTCGTAAAAGGCAAATTGCTTTCAGATTCAGTTCCTATTTGTTTTATAGGACTATACTGTTTATCAATCCATTGATACAGTTCAATGCCGATATCAACTCCTGCTTCTTGAAATCCATACTCCATGAGCGACTTGTTTGTAAGCACTATATAATCCGGTGGGTTTGCCTGGAAAGCCTTCAACATGTTAGATTCACCAAAGAGGACGAATTCCGGCGGCATGAAGTTTATGTATGGCGTGGGATTGTTGCGCTGGAGTAAAAAATTAAGCATAACACCTTCAGGCAATACTGCCAGTGTGTCTTGCGGTGAGGCGTGATTTTCGATCTCCTTTATGACTTCCTTCATGCTATTGCCACGAAAATCCGTATAAAACTCGGCAGTATCTGTTTTAATTTTTACGTTGGTCTTGTTATACCAGAATCCAGACCAAAGTACGTGTATGCCGGCAAAAATAATTATTATCCCAATAGAAAACAGACGGAGTATAGCGCCCACTTTACCCTTTTGTTCCAGAAATGCCGGCAGCCAGTCAACAAGAGCGGAAGCCATCATCAGTGTGCCCGGCATGGCCAAGGCAAAACCGTATTGAGACGGATCCGCTTTTAATATAATTTTTATGAGAAGAAGCAGTGCGAAAATTAAAACAGTCAGGCGAAGAATAGTAACAGGGGTGTGAGCGTTTTCGCGTCTTTGAAAATGCAAATGGATAGCTTCGATAATGATAAGGCTCACGAGGACCAGCGGTAGAGGGCGAAGCATAAATGGTCCGAAGGAAATCAAGGGGTTTATAAGGAAAATACTTGTCAGGACAGCTCCGGTTAACAACGTTAACCCAATGATCCGATTTCGTTTTTTGTCTATTTGACTCATTAAAGAAAAAGAAACTGCCGGCAGAAATATCAGGACGAGGCATCCGAAACCGGCAAATACTATTTTTATATTCATTCCAAGTTGATCAATCCCCATCATTTCCTGATAAAAGGTCATGTTGCGTAATTCGGGCTTCAGGGTGCCGACCCAGCTGCCCAGAACACCACTCAGCGCCTGCAGGGCGGGCATACTGGCATACAGGAGCAGAAAAGCAATACCAGGGGGCACAATTACGCCTGTTAGAAAAAGAATCAGCTTGAAAACAGCAGGTTTCCGGGGCTCTTTTTGGAGCCATAGTATAAGCAAGAATCCCGAAATAAGAGAAATCGCTGCTGCAATCGTAAATTCAACTTTGGTCAGAAAAACACATCCCATCAATATCCCGGAAACAAGTATGAAAGCGTTTTTATTTTTGCGCTGATAGTTCGATAAGCACCACAGGGCAATAAGTGACAGCAGAAGTCCATGTGTCATTTCATGCGAATAGGGCGCGATGAAATTATAACTGCCTATAAAGTGGTATTTGGCAAATGCAAAGACGGTAATGATGATGAGACATCCAAGGGTAGCACCCGTTCTGCTCCCGATTTCTTTAAGCATCTTGTAACTAAAAAATAAAATAGCAGTTAAAATTAAAAAATTTATTAATAGAATTGATCTCAGATGCACACCGAACAGTAAGAAGACTATGGAATTGAAGTAAGGTGATAATGGGCCATTGAAATATGCAATATCTGTAAAAAGGGTTCTTCCTTCGGTTAGCTGCCACGGGACATAGAGTTCACGCCCGAAGTCAATCATCGCGTCACACCAGGTACCCCAGCTCCACCATGCCATGATGACTGTTGTAATACCTATCAACAGAAGGCAAAAATAGTTTAACGCATCCTCGCGCTTCAAAAATGGAAATGTAATCTTATTGGGTTTGTTTTTTACTGACTGTGTGGATGTCTGTTGATTCTTTTTTTTTGCCATAATGGAATGAATATCTGGAGGATATTATAATTGATTTTTTTCGTGAAGTATAGAAGCATACACCCAGTGTGTCAAGCAGAAACCGTTTGATTTTTAAGTCTTTTTAGCAGGTTGCTTATAGCTTATCTGGGCTCTTAGTGTTCATTTGGAGATTTTAAGTTCAGATATCAGCCAAAAAGCAGGGTTGATTGCTTGACGCAATGGCTAAAAACTCTTTGTTGACTTTAAGCGTATTCTGGCAGTATTAAAACACGTATTTTTTATGATTCAAATGAGATGATCAATGTCTGCATCATCAAGAACTGGTTTACAATTCCCAATTCGTTAACGTGACAAGGAGGGGTCAATGAGCAAAGAAATTTTAGCGCCTATGCCTGGAAAGATTATAGAGATTCTTGTAAAAGAGGGAGATCAGGTAGAGGAAGATCAGGAACTTTTAGTTCTTGAGGCAATGAAGATGGAAAATGTGATTGCAACTGAACATAGCGGGAAGGTTGCAGAAATCAAAGTAAAAGTGGATGATACCGTGAATACAAACCAGGTGCTTATTGTTTTGAAATGAAAACCTGATTTAAAAAAAGTGAAAAGAAAAGGGGGGCTTTATAAAAGCTCCCCTTTTTTTGTTCTTCACTTTGTTGAAATATTATAAAGAAAACCGCTTGACACTCCAAAAGGATAGCACTATATTCCAAAAAAAGAATATAGTGAGGATTTTAAATGGATGATTTTGTTCGGGTCATGAAGGCTTTATCCGATCGAAACAGGGTAAA
>JAABPS010000394.1 GCA_011391835.1 Desulfobacteraceae bacterium | reverse complement strand
GAAGGTTATTCAATCCGGGGTATTTGAGGAATTTGACTCATTGGAATTGGATCGTTATTCGGAGTTTAATCTGATGATTCGATCACTTGCTGAGGCCGTAGTTGATATGGGAGCAATCAACACACAGATGCTGAGCATTTACAGTGAACTGGATGGGTTTTTAAACAGGCAGAGAGTGCTTCTCAGTGAATTGCAGAATAATATGATGTTTATTCGGATGACGCCAATGTCCAGCATCTCAAACAGAATGCGCCAGACGGTCAGAGAAGTTTCAAGGGATCTCGGGAAGCAGGTAAAACTTATTATTGAAGGAGAAGAAATTGAGCTCGACAGACAAATGTGGGACAAGATTACTGATCCTTTAATGCATATTCTCAGAAATTCAATTGATCACGGGATCGAAAGTCAGTCCAGACGTCAGGAACTTGAAAAACCGGCTATGGGAACAATAAAAGTTGAAGCCGCGCGCGAAGGGAACCAGGTGGTCATCCGGATAACCGATGACGGCAAGGGCATCGATCATCAAAAGATCAGAGACACGGTACGCGAATCCGGTCTTCACGAACACGTGGAGGAAATGTCGGATGAAGAGCTTGCATTGATGATTTTTCGGCCGGGCTTTAGTACCAGCGAAAATATTACCCAGTTTTCAGGCAGGGGTGTAGGGCTTGATGTTGTAAAAGATAATATTGAAAGCCTAAAAGGTTCTGTGAGTGTTTATTCGGTAAAAGACCAGGGGATTCAATTTACCATCCGCATCCCGCTGACGTTAGCGGTTGCTGATGCACTCTTGTTTACGCTGGATAATCGGCAGTATGCAATTCCATTAAATGATGTTCGTGAAGTTTTCAGAGTCAATCCCGGAAGTATTACAGATCCTATTGAAGGCACGTTAAAAATCGAAGATGAAGAGCTGCCGTTTTTTAATTTAGGAAGCATCCTGCATAAGGATCAGTCCGCCGATGCACAATCCCGGCCCGTAGATTGTCACGTTGTCCTTGTGCTGGAGATAAATAACCGGCGGATTTCGGTGGGAATAGAACATATGATCGGAAAAAAAGAAATCGTGATAAAAAGTCTGGGCTCTCATCTGAAACACGTAAAGGGGATTTCCGGTGCGACCATCCTGGGTGATGGAAGCGTTGTGCCGATTTTAAATATCGAAGAGCTGATGGGAACGGGGCCCATCATTATGGATGGAAGCGAAGTTGATTTTAAACCAATATCCAGCAAACAACTCGAAATACTTATCGTAGATGATTCGGTAAGTGTAAGGCAGGTGGTTGCTCGATTGATGGAAAGTCAGGGCTGGAAAACAGAGACAGCAAAAGACGGCATAGAGGCATTAGAAAAAATACGGGAAAGCCAGCCTGACCTGATTGTATTGGATATCGAGATGCCACGAATGAATGGATATGAGTTTTTAAATGCGATGAACGTTCAGCCACGCTTTAAAAACACGCCGGTTGTTATGCTTACCTCAAGGGCGACAGCAAAACACCGGGAGAAAGCGATCGCCCTTGGGGCAAGAGGCTTTGTTGTCAAGCCTTACAAAGATGATGAGTTTGTTGATATCGTCATGAGATTGACCGGTGAAGGAAACTAAGCAATGGGTAGCGGGTTCCTCAGAAACCAAAAGACAGCGGTTCAATATGAGGATGAAATGCAGAAACTGGTTTTATTTAAGGTGTCTGACAGGCTTTTTGCCATAGACCAAAAATTTGTAAAAAAGAAATATCAAAAAGAGGAACTTTTTCGTGAGCGTGCCAATCAAGCTAAGAAAGTAAGAGTGAAGATAGATGGGCAGGATATTCCTCTATACAATTTATCAACGTTATTTAGCAGCTGCTGGAATGCAACACAGTTACATGACACAGAAGCCATGCTGGTAAAAGATGAAGAAGGGTATATGGTGCTGCTGGCGGATACAATCGAAGGGGCCTGTGAAACGAAAGAAGAAGATATGAAAGAACTTTCTCCAATTTTTGGGAAACGTTCACGAGCATGCTTTCCAAGGGTTTTGGTAAAAAACGATTCGGCTGTTTTGGTTCTAAGCCCATCCGGCATCAGGGCTGATGCAGTTATAGATACCGGGCAGCAGCCGGAAATACATTAGAGGTCTTAAGGAAAATAGACGTGATAAAAGAGAGCCCAAAAGAAATCCTTAAACACAAAGTGCTTATACATCCGGCAATGACTTCTCAGATTAATGGGAAGCAGATTTATTTTCTGTTTAGTCTTTACCAGGTGGAAGATATTCAGGGAGAACTGAAAGTGTATGATGTTCCATTTTCCGTTCCATTTGTTGAAGGAATTACTGTATGGCGGGATATGGCGATTCCGGTGATATCGCTGGAGAGATATCTGGGTATGGAACTGACGGAAATACGTTATGGTAGGCGATGTATTGTTATCCGGCCCACGCTTCAATCAATGGAGGGTTCAATAGATATGAGAATTGCCATTCGAACTGAACGGGAAATTAAAATGGTTTCAATTCCTGATTCGAGCGAACAGGTTGCGCCCAATGGGTGGATGAATCATCATCATGTCAAAGGAGTTTTTGAGTGGGAGGAAGGTTTTATCGTAGTGCCTGAAATGGATCAAATATTTCACAGCGAAATTGGTTAACCATATCAAAAAGAATAATGGCAGCAGAATGATTAAATTTGAATGACGAAAAGAGAAGCAGATAAAAAGGGCAAGCAAACATTCATGGGCCAAGTCGCAAAAATAACTGAATTTGAAAAGTTTAAAAAGTCCCCGAAGGATACTGATCCGCATGAATACGGAAGCAGGTATCAAAAGTCGGTGCTGGAAAATGGGATCCGGATCGTAACTGAAAGCATGCCGGGTGTGAGATCGGTTTCCATGGGCGTATTAATCCAGGCGGGTCCCAGAGATGAAACGCCTGAAACGTGCGGCCTGGCACATTTGATAGAGCATGTAATGTTCCAAAGTACAAACAGTAAAAACGCAATGCAAATCGCGCGTATCATGGATACAGCCGGAGGACAAATGGGTGCATTCACTGCCAGGGATTATACCTGTTATACGGCGACTGTGCTGGATGATTATCGGACGTATGCTCTGGATCTTTTAAGCGATCTTTTACTCAACTCAATTTATCCGGAAGAGAACATGGAAAGAGAAAAAGGCGCGATTATGCGGGAGATAGATGCCGCAAACGATTTGCCTTCTAAAAAAGTACATACGCTATTGAAGTCATCTATCTGGGA
>JAABPS010000393.1 GCA_011391835.1 Desulfobacteraceae bacterium | reverse complement strand
GCAGCACAGGCAGAATGCGAATCTTTCCATGCTGTCTGAAAAGCTTCATCTGATAAAAAAAGCCGGCATACGCACAAAAGGTCTTTTCATGATGGGGCTTCCCGGGGAAACGGAAGCCGGAATCAGAAAAAGCATGGAATATCTATTTTCAAACCCGATTGACGAATTAAACGTCGCGAAATTCACTCCATTTCCGGGTTCGCCCATTTACGAAAAAGTTCACGAGCTGGGTCAATTCAACGAAGACTGGAACATGATGGACTGCATGAATTTTCTTTTCATTCCGGAAGGCATGACAAAAGAAAGGCTTGAAGCTCTTTTCAAATTGTTTTACAGGAAGCACTTTTTGAGGCCTGAAATACTTTTCGGATATACGAGTATGATCTGGCGTTCAACGGACAGCTGGAAGAGAGTCATGCAAAACCTGCCCGATTTCTTTAAATTCGCCAGAAGCAACAAAAGGCTCGGGAGTTGAAGGCTGGGAATGCGGTAGCGACTAGACTTTTGAAGAATCCCCGATTCTGGCAATGCGGGTTGTGGGCGCCATGCATTGCCCATATTGAGTGTTATGCAAAGGCCTCGTAAAGATTTCATAAGGGAGGATTAAATTTGAAAAATCTCTTGACCTTTTTCCAGAAAAACGACAAATTTGCCTGCCATTCGGGAATAGAGCTTCTTGAAATTTCGGAAGGCCGGGCAAAAGCCGTGATGAAAATCAGAAAACATCATCTGAATGCCGTTGGCAGCGTTCACGGAGGTGCGATTTTCACCCTTGCCGATTTCGTTTTCGCGGTGGCGTCCAATTCGCACGGGACGGTTGCCGTAGCTATAAACGTAAGCATATCGTATATGAAAGCGGCAAACAAAGGGAATCTTTTTGCCGAAGCAAACGAGGTGGCAATCAATCCCAAACTTGCGTCCTACGCTGTTAATGTCACCGATGACCAGGGAAACCTGATAGCAGTATTTCAGGGTATGGTATACAGGAAAAAAGAGCCAATTAAAACGGCTTCGTAAAAAGCCTGAATTCCGTCACTCTCGTGAAAACGGGAGTCCAGAATCTGCAGCGGATGAATCTTCCGCTGCACACATTGGCGACTATGAAATAAAAGCAAATAGAGCAAATATGAACGTATTTATTAAAACAACTATATTGCTGACACTATCCAACGTCTTCATGACATTTGCATGGTATTCACATTTAAGGAATATGAGCGATAAAAAATGGTATGTTGCGGCGATTGTAAGCTGGGGTATAGCGCTTTTTGAATATCTTATCCAGGTTCCGGCAAACAGAATAGGTTATTCCACGCTCAGTCTCGCGCAGCTTAAAATACTCCAGGAGGTCATAACCCTGTCCGTATTCGTACCGTTTGTTCTGTTATACATGCAGCAGCCGCTTAAGATGAATTTCCTCTGGGCGGGTCTCTGCCTGCTTGGAGCTGTATATTTCATCTTTAAAACCTGACGGACGGCTTCGTAAAAAGTCATTCTGTCCGCCAAAGATCTATGGCGGATTGCGCTTCATCTTTCGTCATTGCAGCATACTAACATCAGCTTTCAGTGAGATTGACGGAAAAATAAGGGCGTGGTTTCTCAACCACAAACTTGCGCTACTTTCGTACTTTTTACACGGTTTATTCCGATCGTATCCCTGAAATTCGCCACATCGCATGTGGCGAATTGAAAGCCTCCGAAAAATCCACATCCAAAGTGGCGTTTTGTATGCCATGACAATAGAGGTTGGGGGCGAATTAGGGACGGAATTAGGGGATGTTGTGCAGAACGTTCACAACTCTAAATCCATGTCTTTAGGTAAATCCAAGTGGTGCACTTTCAAGTTGAACGTTTTAAATAACGAGCCGGCGAGTTTTTACGCCGGTCACGTTGATTTTATGGTTGGGCGGTTATTGAATTATTCGTCATAGTTTCAACCCTTTTCGCCGTGCTCAAAACGAGCCTGTCGAGCAGCAATATACGCACGAGAAAGCTTCGTATCCATTTCCAAAAGTTGTTTAATAGAATTCATAGAGCCATCAATTACATGTATTCCGCTTTCTGTGTCATTTATTATGTAATCTGAGTTTTCTACATTCATAATCATGAGCAACCTTTTACTATCAACTACAAAATCAACTTCTAAACATAAAAGAGGTAAAGGTAAAGTGTCGTCTTTATAGTGCAAGTATGCACGACCACTATGAGGCGCAAACCCCAATTGGCCTGTTAATTCATGGGGAATGATGGCTGCTGAGAATGGCGCGACTGTTGCAGGATCATTTGCAGGAGAGATAAGTACTGTTGCATAATCACCAGGCCATGGTTGACCGATAAGCATTAATAATGGCTTTCCAGAATGTTGAACTAATAGAGCAGCTTTCTGAAGTTCCTCATTCGTTGGTGGTTTAAGAGGTTTTATTTCTATATATTTGTCCCACATTGGCATATAAAAATCTGGGAGATACCAAGTTTTACTGATTCCCAACTCATATCCTTCTGTCTCATAATTCCATTGCCAACCTACTGTACTAAAGAAAACAGCCCACCGTGCCTCTGTACGGCTTCTGAAACGGTAACCTTTATAAACAGTTTCAATTGGTTTGATATAGGATTTTTTAGTCTTTTTTCTCATTTAACTAACATTACTTTTTTTGTTTACACACACTATGTGAGGCAGCCCAACTCCAGAACTGTGCCGCCCGTTTTTTGGGGTTGGAACCAGTGATTTGTTGGGCACGATTGATTTTATATAGCTAAATACTTAGCACCTAAAGCTGGCGGCCTGTTCATTGGGCCCTTTAGTTTTATTCTTTCAACTTGCGAAAGAATAAATAATTTTAATTGATTTGATTTTAAATTGGGGTCATTTGTTGCTAAATAATAATGCTTTATTGCATTTTCCGCTGAACCTTCCATTTCATAGCATACTGCTAATCTGTAATTTGCAATGAGATCATTTGGCCTTAAATCTATTGCTGATAAAAGCATTTCTTTTTCTTTTTTAAAATTATCCAGTTTCATCGAGAGATTACTCATTTTCAGATAAATAGAAAATAAATTTGCAGAATCACTTATAATGCTTTCATTCTTTAAAAGTTTTTTGCATATATCTTCTTGAGTGCTGCTAATCTCATTAAAACCGTCTTGAACAAAACCAATATATGCAAAAATTCCAAAAGTTTTTAAAACCATTTTTTTTAAATTCTTTTCTACTAAATCATTCCGATATTCATATTCAAATTCC
>JAABPS010000044.1 GCA_011391835.1 Desulfobacteraceae bacterium | reverse complement strand
CGCTTTCAAGCACTTCGGCAGAAATGCTTTCAGGAAGTTCACTGGACTGAGAAAGCATATCCACCCTGCTCTGCAGAGCTTCTATCATCTGGGGGACTCCGGCGCTCAACGCCGTCCATTTTGCCGCCATCTCTGGTGATTCCTTGCTGCTGCAGGAAATCAACATGATGGAAGCCACAAACAGAGTAACTGCTAAAACAATAATTTTCTTCTTCATAATTTTTTCCTTTCTTTTTTGTTTACTACATTTTGTTGACTACATTAGGTAAAACTCTTCTCAAAATACCCGTGGATGTTTATACAATTTTAATATTTATGGAATCTTCAGTTTCTGCCCGACTTTAATCTTATCAGGATCTTTTAGGGTGCCGGTATTCGCCTCAAATATTTTTTTATAGAGCTTTCCATCACCATAAAACTTTTCAGCGATTTTCCAGAGAGTATCTCCTTTTTTTACTTCGTAGTACTGGGTAGCATCAAAAGGATTTTCGGCCATTTTTTCACCTCCTTTCTTTTTTAATCAATCAACACTCACTATTAAAATCAAATATCCTGCGAAGATCATAGAAAATCTGATACAGTATGTCAAGATATACTCAGGTGCATAATTTGCTAAGGGGAACACACCGGAACAGAAAACCATGCTGGGCGGTCTTGCGCATATGGCAGAATTTACCTAATGAGAAATTGGTTTCAAGGCAGTTGCGCTGGCATAATACCACGCATCAGGCCACAACGAGTCTTTTGTGGTGTGGTTTGCTTTAGACGGATGGCGTGTTCCACTTTCCATAACGGATGTATGTCAAATTCAACAGGTTTGGTCTTACGGCGCTTTTACGACAACGCCGGACTTTATGCAACTCGTACATACAGACATCTGCCGAGCCCTTCCTTTATCCATTACCCTAATATTTTGAAGATTGGGTTTGAACCGGCGTTTTGTAACATTATGGGCATGGCTCACGTTGTTCCCGACAATGGATTTTTTCCCGCATATTTCGCAAATCTTTGACATGATTATTTCTCCTTGGGATATATATAATTTCAAACAAAAAGATTGAAGGCTTTTACACTAAAATACAATGGGTGTAAAGAATTTTTATCTTATTTGATTTCTTCTATCTGATATCCTTCCCGCAATAAAAGTGCAGCTGTCACGCCTGTGATAGGCATTGCCGCAGAGGAAAAATATTTCTGAAGCACTGAATGTTTTCGGGTTCCAGCACCGCATGAAGGACTTTTTCCTTTTAAATAACAATAGGTTATATTATTTTGATTCAACAGGTTTAAGACCGCATAAGCGCCATGAATAAAGGCGTTTGTATTGTCGGCTCCAGAAATGTCAATAACCTTTGCATTTCCATCCAACACATCAAAACCATCTCCATGAATAAGCCTGGAAGGGAGTCGTGGTGTTGGGAGGCCTCCGAGCTGCTCCGGACATATAGGAAGGATTTCTTTATGTTTCAAACGTCTTATAAGAGAACCGCTTCTTTTGCTTTTTCCATCATATCGGCAATTGACGCCTAACAGACAGGCACTTATGGCTACTTTTTCAATTGTATGCCCGATTAGTTTTCTTCTCCCAATGATGATTCACATATGGCCATGTATTCAAGAGCCGGTTTGTGAATACCTACATCCGGATAGTTTGTAATGATATTTTGAAACCGATGGAATGCGGCCTTGTAATGTTTGCTTTTGTAATAAAAAATGCCCACATAGAATTCATTGCCAGCGAGACTTTTCAGGCATTCGTCAATCCGTTCTTCTGCTTTATATGTATATTCGCTCTCCGGGAAATGTTTTTTCAATTGTCCGAATGTGTCAAGTGCTTTACGAGCCGATGTTTGATCCCTGTCAACAGTTGCTATTTGTTCGAAATAGCACAGTCCGATATGGTAGATGACTTGAGGCACTGCCTCATTTCTGGGGTGGAGATTGATAAATTGTTCATACGCTTCAACAGCCTTATCATATTGTTCCAGTTTATAGTAGCAATCGGCTATTTTGAGTTCTGCGAGAATGGCAAACCGGCTAAATGGGTACCAATCTTTTAGTTTCTCAAATTTTTCCAATGACCGCTTATAGTTTCCTCTTTCAAACTCTTCCATACCGTCTAATGCCAGCTGTTGAGCTGTATCTTCCTCCTCAGGCCCAAAGTATCGGTAGAGGATATTTTCGAGAGAGAGTGCTGCGCACCCTGAACCTGAACACACAACGATTATCATAATGATGATCCATAGTTTTTTCATTAAAGCCTCATCCTTTTATTTTTTCAAGATAGTGTTCGGCGGAGTAAACCGCCATCGCTGCATCACCCACAGCAGTCACAATCTGACGGCATAGGGGATTTCTAATATCCCCCGCAGCATATACGCCGGGAACAGACGTTTCCATGGTTGCATCAACAACGACAAAACCGGATTTGTCCAGTTTGACAGCATTTTTCAGAAATGTTGTATTCGGATCAGTGCCCACCCAGATGAAACACCCGTCTACGGGAAGTGTATGTGTTTCATGGGTCTTAACATTTTTTACCGTAAGGCTTTCAACGTTTGTTAAGCCGCCATTGATACGGGTAACAACCGAATCCCATAAAAATTCAATTTTATTGTTTTCAATGGCGCGTTCCTGAAGGATTTTTGCTGCCCGAAGCGTATCTCTTCGATGAATCAGATATACCTTTCTGGCGAATTTTGTCAGAAATAAACTTTCCTTTACCGCAGTATCGCCACCTCCGACCGCTGCAACAATCCGGTCTTTGTAAAAAGGCCCGTCACAGGTTGCGCAAAAAGAAACCCCTTTGCCGGAAAAAATGTCTTCTCCCGGGATACCCAGTTTTCTGGGTGAGGCTCCCGTGGCAATGATTATTGTGTGAGCGGTGACTGTTCTATCATTTAGATGTATTTTTTTAACCGGTTCCGTCAGTTCCAGTGAGATCACTTCTTTTGTTTCAATCACAAGGTCAAATCGTTTTGCCTGATCAGCCATTCGCTGCATCAGCTCAAACCCGTTGATCCCTTCAGGAAAGCCGGGATAGTTTTCTACCCAGTCGGAAATAATCACCTGCCCCCCAAGAGCGGCTTTTTCAATTAATACGACATTCAGCCGAGAGCGCGCCGCATAAAGACCGGCGGTGAGCCCTGCTGGGCCACCGCCGATAATAACGAGATCATAATCAACTTCAGACATGGAGAGGTTATCCTAAAGAAGGTTGTTAATTGCTTTCTCAATCTGTGCTTTGGCAACAAGTCCGATGATCTGATTTACAACGGTTCCTTTATCGAAAAAGATAAGCGTTGGGATTGACTTTATGCCATACTTATTCGGTGTGAGAGGGTTGTCATCCACATTGCATTTCAAGAATTTTACTTTATCGCTAAATGAGCTTGAGAGGTCTTCAATAATCGGCCCTATTGCTTTGCATGGGCCGCACCAGGGCGCCCAAAAATCAACCAGTACCGGCTGTTGCGACTGTAACACTTCACTCTCAAAACTGTTGTCGTTAACTTCCAAGATACCCGCTGCCATAGGAGTAAATCCTTTCTATTTTTTAATTAAATGAACAGAGTCCGAAAATATAGTATTGTGATCACGTGTTGTCAAGCGCAGGGATATCAACACCGATCTAATGAAATTATTTAATAAATTTTGTGCTATAAAGACCTTCAGGATATAATGATCCATGGATCCATGTGTAATCTATCTTTCTATTCATGGCGTAAATTGAATGAAGCCCAAAAAGAGGGATGCTGCCAGGGTCTGCATTGTTGAGCTGATGGATTTTCTTCAGAATCTCCAGTCTTTTTTCAGGGTCTGTTTCTTTGCTTTGAGCACTAATCAGACTATCCATTTCTTTCTGATTGGGTCTGTCCGTGTAATAACAATACGTTGAGCCGCTACCCATCCCAAGCGCCAGATGTGTATTTGGATCCTGGTCAACGGCAAAAGCGGAAAGCGCCATATGTCCTGCCCGCGGGTCTCTGTTTCTGGAGTATGTCAGATAGGTGCCGTATTCAAGCTGTGTGATCATCGCGTTCATGCCGATATTTTTAAAATATTTTTGGACAATGGTTGCTACGATCGGTGCATTGGGCATTACACTGGTGTAGGTAATCACCAGAGGGTTTCCATGTTCATAGTTTGATTCTTTCAGCAATTTTCGTGCTTTTTCAACATTGTAGTCAATTGTAAAGCCTGGATCATAACCGATCTCACCCTTATTCGCCCATGTATACAGAGGATAACCTTCTTTAAAGAACACCTTGTCAACAATCTCCTGCCGATTAATGGCATGACTCATTGCCATTCTGACCTTTACATCTTTAAGTTCAGGAAAAAATGTTGGTTTAATGGAAAGGTAGTACAGGCTCGGCACCTGGGCTTTTTTTATTGCTATATGGGGTTGCTGTTTCAGCTCTTCTACCTGATGCGGCAACACATCGTATATCAGATCAAGCTCCTTGGCTTCGAGCATGGTCAAACGGGTAATTGGATCAGGAACAATGATAAATTTCAGTTCTTGAAAATCGGGTTTAATTTCAGGATGATTCGGAAATACGTCAAGGGTGATGTATTCACCCAGTTTCCTTTCTTTTAATTTAAACGGACCGCATCCAACAGGGTGGGAACGAAACTTCTCTTTTCCGGCTTTCTCATAATAGTTTTTTGAACCGATGCCCATCCACATGGTATCCTGCCAGGGCGCATAGGGTTCGTGAAAGCGATAAATCAATGTATGACCATCCACAATTTCTATCTGATCGATTTCTCCGAAAATACCGGCAAATACGTTGGCGTTGTCCGGCATTTGTATCTGTTCAACGGAAAATTTAACATCCTCAGGGGTTAACGGATCGCCCGTGTGGAATTTATACCCTTTTTTAAGTTTGATGAGAATATCCTTTTTGTTTTGCATCAGTTCTACTGATTCAGCCACGCCCATCCTTCGCATTCCGGTATCCGGATTAGCTGCGCTCATTAATCCCATACTTAAATTGTTTGTTACGGGCAATTCGTTCCATGTTTTGAATTCAAACGGATTGATCGTTTCCGGATCGGTATACAAGCCTACCCGGAGTACTTTTTTCTGAGCCAAAGCAGGTGTCACCGAAAAAAGAAGCAGCACGAATACCATCAACACAGGTTTTAAAACTAAAAAGAATTTATATTTCATAATTACCCCCAATCCAGTTGTTTGGAGTTGCATTAATAGAATACTATGCGATAGTTTGACCCATCATTCTTATTTTAAATTGATTTTAAAAAACCGATGCTTATGTGTCAAGAAAGAAAGCGTTTAGACAATAATACATGAAGATTCTTTATACAACTGATATACACGCAAGTCCAGAACATCTTTCATCCATGCTTCGAATTTCAGAAGATGAAGCGGTTGACTGTATTATTGTGGGTGGAGATCTGATCCCTCATAACCTGCCAGATGAGTGGAAATCAGACGCTCTAACAGCGCAGGAAGCATATTTAAAACATATATTTATTCCATCCATAATGAATTTCAGGGAAAAGAGAGATATCCGTATTTATCTGGATATGGCCAATGATGACTTTGTGTATAACCGGTACATTCTTGAGGCATATACGAATGATCTATTTTATCTTCTACACATGAACCGGCATCATTTAACGGATATGGTTGATATTGTCGGGTATATGAATGTTCCCCTGACACCCTTCAGCAGAAAGGACTGGGAAAAGCCGGATACTTCTGAATTCCCTTTTGCACCCGGCACTCATGCCGATTTGTCTGGTTATAGGTCATCAAACGGCATGTTGAAACGGACAGTTATTGATCTGAAGTCAACAGATACGATTGAGCGGGATCTTTATCAATTATCTGAATTGATAAACAATTCTTTTATTTTTGTTTCCCATACACCCCCCTATAACACGCCTCTGGATATTATCCATAACGGATTGAATGTCGGGAGCGTCAGCGTAAGGCAATTTATAGAAAAATGGTCCAGAGAAGGTAAACTCATTGCATCTTTTCATGGGCATATTCATGAGTCGCCTCTGCGCTCTGGATCGATAAGCACACACATAGGCAATGCCCTGTGCATTAATCCGGGTCAGGAAAGCGGATTGTTTCGATATGTGATTCTGGAATTAATCGATAACTCATTAAGCATTAAGATAATAAAAACAGGTTGAAAACCGGTCCAATTAACTCTAAATATAAAAAAAGGCTATTAATAGTGCAGGGGGAAAGATGGGAAATAAGATCAAAATCGGTGCACTTGTATCCGGCGGAGGGACAAACCTTCAGGCGATAATTGATTCCTGTATATCCGGGAAGGTTGACGGAGAGATGGTTTTTGTAGGATCGGATAATCCAGGAGCTGGAGGGTTGAAAAGAGGGGAAAAACACAGCATTCCCACTTTTGTTGTTGATTACAAAAAGATTATTCATGGCTATAAAGAAAAACCGGAACAAACAATGCCTCCCGAGGATTTTGATCTTGATGAAATACTATCCAAGCAACATCTTTTCCCATCTGAAAGCGATAGTAAAAGGCGAAGGCAATATTTTATAACCCGGGCGATCGCCGAGGCGGAACTGCTTAAAAAAATACATAATCATCCGGTTGATCTTCTGGTTCTGGCGGGTTTTATGAGAAATTTAACCCCTTATTTTATTGATCGATTTAATACGGATCCGGATCATCCTCGCATCATGAATATTCACCCTGCATTGCTCCCGGCTTTTCCGGGAGTGGATGGGTATGGAGATACATTTCGGTATGGCGCGAAGGTGGGAGGCTGTACCGTTCACTTTATTGATTATGGAGAAGATTCCGGTCCGATTATCGGACAGAAAGCATTTTCTATCACATCGGATGATACCATTGAGGCGATAAAGGAAAAGGGGTTAAGGCTTGAGTGGGAGCTTTATCCGGAATGTATTCAGCTCTTTGCACAGAGACGTTTGAAAACAGTAAAGATGGCTTATAGGCTTGAAAATGGGAAGATATATTCAAAAACAATTGTAAAGATAAGTAAATAGTGAATAGTAAATAGTGACGAGTAACGAGTGGAGATAGATGTTTTAAGTTTTAGGTGTTACGCGTTCGGTTGAGTTTTTGTGATGAATCCTTCCCCTGAAGAATCAAAAGAAAAGATAAAAAATAGCACATTGAGCTTGTTCTATTTAAAATCAAATGGCATTTTGAAGTACTTTAAGTAAAAACGGGAACGAGATAAATGTACCAATAGAACTTCCGATATTTGCAAATACTACTACCAGCAGAATTCGGGTTACCTTATTTTTCCAGAAGCCCTTAAATGAGAGGATGTCTTCAGGAAGGTTTTCCAGATCTCTTACTTTCGGTTTTCTTGATAATGCTTCCACCAGGCCGGCCACCCAGCCCGCAGCAATCATGGGATTTAAAGCAGTAATGGGGGCTGCAACAACCGCAGACAAAACAGTGAGAGGATGCGCAAGAGCGATGACAGCGCCCAGGCCTGCGAGAAGGCCGTGCGCCAGGATCCACCATAGAATCATGTCTGTTCCTGCTTCAGATCCGCCGTAAAAAAAGCCAAGAATGAACAGCGAAAAAATGGCCGCTGGAAGAATCCATTTTAAAAAAGCGGATAATTTTGTTTTTGGCGGGAGCTCTTCCAGAGCCTGAATATCGATGTCATCATGGATGTGCGCCTTAATACCAGGCACATGCCCGGCTCCGACAACGGCTACAATTTTTTCTCCTGGCGCTGTCCTGATTTTGTAAGCGATATAGTCGTTTCTTTCATCAATTAAAATCTTTTTTAAGGCAGGAAGCGATTTTCCGATTTCTGAAAGAAGGGATTCAAGCATATCTTCGTTTTTCATTTTTTCGACATCTTCTTCTTTAATGTCTTCAATTTCGCTGGCAGACAAAAGAATTTGAAATATAAGTTTGATCTTATCCAAAAAACTCATGGCGCGCCATGTTCTTGCCAGGGTGGTTCGGATGTCTCTGTCAGCAAGATGGATGGCCGCGCCGACGGCCTCTCCGGTTTCGATGGCTTTTAACATTTCTTCACCGGGGTTAATGCCAAGTTTTTTAGCGATTCTTTTCTGGAAAGACGCAAGAAGAAGGTTTGCCAAAAGCAGAAAGGATTTTTTCTCCTTGATGACTTTTACAATATCCATATCCTGCCATCTTTCCCGCTGCCGGATGGCTTGAAAGCGTGATTCGCAAAGCTCCACGCACACTGTATCCGGTTTTTCCATATTGATTGAATCGATAACGAGCTTAACACTCTCCCTTGAAACATGGGCGGTTCCCAGTAAGATGATTTCTTTATTTTGATAGTTAAGTTTATGTATCATATTCAGTCAGTTCTGATTTTTTATTGATTCTATAATTGATAAAGTCGCCTACGCATAGTATATATGCTTCATTAAAGCAAGATACAACACAGGTGTATTTGAGATAATTAGCACGTTAACCATTATAAGCTGTATTTACGTATGCTCATACACAATGACATATTCTCATGGAAAGGATGGGGCGGCAAGCTTCGACTGGCCAGCGGTAAATGCCGGCTGAAAATATTTGATCTTTCAAAGGGCGGGGAAAAGGGTTTGACGCATATTCGGCCACTGATCGTCATTGTGTCAGATGTTTCGTACAGCGGCATGTCGGTGCGAAGCTGCAGCAGCCATATCGCGACAATGATTGCTCAAGAATTTGGATTTGATCATAACCGCATGCTGTTTATTGAATATTATCCGCCTACGACCTATGGCGGGAAAAAAGAAACTCTCATTCCTGAACGATACGAAGCGGTTGACTTTACCTGGCATAAAGACAAGGCCTTAGAGCCAAAATACAGACACGTGACATCACCCATGCTGGAAACGGTAACGGAACTCAATGAGAGGTTTCAATAGGATCGTTTATGACGCCATTCATGGTTGAATAGTGATGATGGTGAGTTGCATACATGAGCCCAGTGGGCCGGCGCGTGTGGCCGGACAAGATAGCACTTGATGTATCCTGCCTGTTTTCCCCTGGTTGCTTAGCCCTTGTTAATGCTGCATTTATCCTTATTATTGAATCATCTTTATTACAGGGAGTTCGATATAAATACATATTTTAAGTAAAATTAAAATTTATTGTAGATTTTAATTAGAAATAACATTGTGGTCAAGTTGTTCATATTTGATGTTGATTTACATCGTAAATATGGTAATTGAGGCACGCAATGAAATGTTGCGCTTTGGTTTATTTGGATAGTAACAGGATGTAAAGCATAAACGAAATTTTTAACAACCAAGGAAACAAAATTTATCATGGATGCATTATTAGTACTTGAAGATGGCCGCACATTTCCCTGCCGGTCCTTTACAGGACATGGAGAGGCGTGGGGGGAAGTGGTCTTTAATACATCCATGACCGGATATCAGGAAGTATTAACAGATCCCTCATACAGGGGGCAGATGGTTGCCATGACCTATCCGCTTATCGGAAACTATGGCACCAATCCTGAAGATGTTGAATCGGACAGGGTACAAGTGTCCGCCTTTCTGGTCAGAGAATATCATGATATGCCCAGCAATTTCAGAGCTACTTCAACATTGTCAGACTACCTCAAAAAAGAAGGGGTTCTGGGCGTTGAAGCGCTTGATACCCGTGCGCTGACACGACATATCCGAGATGCGGGCGCCATGCGCGGAGTTATATCGACCCGGGATCTGGATGCCTCTTCTCTGGTACAAAAGGCAAAAAGCAAACCGAGTATGGTGGGCAGGGATCTGGTTAAGGAAGTAACAACAGAAAAACCTTATTTCTGGATAAACGGGAAACGGGTTTTCGCGGATTCCCATGTTGACTTTTTTCAGAAAAAAATATGGAAACACAAAGGGAAAAAGCCTTCGGTTGTCGCCTTTGATTACGGGATAAAATACAATATATTGAGATGTCTTGAACATTCAGGATGTGAAGTGATTGTGGTCCCTGCGTCAACGGATGCCAAGGCTATTCAATCCATGCATCCGGATGGCATCTTTCTTTCAAATGGGCCGGGAGACCCGGAGCCTCTGACCTATACCATAACGACTATTCAATCGCTGATCGGTTACTGTCCCATTTTCGGTATTTGCCTTGGCAATCAGCTTCTTGGCCTTGCACTGGGAGGCAGAACATTCAAATTGAAATTTGGACATCGGGGCGCGAATCAGCCGGTTAAGAATCTTGAGACGGGAAGGGTTGAAATAACGTCTCAGAATCATGGGTTTGCCGTTGATATAGAGAGCATGAAGGAAAAAGATATAGCGCTGACGCATATCAACTTGAATGATAATACATTTGAGGGATTTAGACACCGAACATATCCTGTCTTTGCTGTGCAGTATCATCCGGAGGCATCTCCCGGCCCGCATGATGCCAGGTACCTTTTTGATGATTTCAAAAAGATGATGGCAGCTGCATAGCATCAGTTGCAGATTTATGGACATGTAGAAACCAATGCGGCCATAATGAAATGATCGCAAGAATCGTCAGAAATGCCAAAACGAACAGATATACATAAAATTCTTATTATCGGCGCTGGGCCGATCATCATCAGCCAGGCCTGTGAATTTGATTATTCAGGAACACAGGCATGCAAAGCATTGAAGGAAGAAGGGTATGATGTGGTGCTTGTAAACAGCAATCCCGCGACCATCATGACAGACCCGGAAATGGCTCATCGCACCTATATCGAGCCGGTAACGCCGGAGACAGTGGCGAAGATCATTGAGAAGGAGAGGCCGGATGCGCTGCTTCCAACACTGGGGGGGCAGACAGGATTAAACACAGCGGTAGAAGTCGCCAAGATGGGCGTTTTGGATCATTTCGGTGTGGAGATGATCGGCGCATCACTGAAATCCATTCAAAAAGCGGAGGACAGGGATTTGTTCCGAAATGCCATGAGCAAGATCGGGCTCAGGGTTCCCAAGAGCGGTATTGCAACAGACATCAAAGAGATCCATGCCATTGCCGAAGACATTGGGTTTCCCATCATTGTTCGTCCCAGCTTTACCCTGGGCGGAACCGGAGGCGGCGCTGCATTTAATCCCGAAGATTTGAAAATACTGGCAAAGGCAGGGATAGAAGCAAGCCTCATCGGACAGGTCATGCTTGAAGAATCAGTTCTGGGCTGGAAAGAATATGAACTGGAAGTGATGCGGGACGGCAAGGACAATGTGGTCATTATCTGCTCCATTGAAAATATGGATCCCATGGGAGTCCATACAGGAGACAGCATTACCGTGGCGCCAGCCCAGACACTTTCTGACAAAGAATACCAGATTATGCGAAATGCGTCCATTGCGATTATGCGGGAAATCGGTGTGGATACAGGGGGGTCCAATGTTCAGTTTGCTGTAAATCCCAAAAATGGCGATCTGGTTGTCATCGAAATGAATCCACGGGTTTCCCGCAGTTCAGCACTTGCGTCCAAGGCAACGGGATTTCCCATCGCGAAAATCGCTGCAAAGCTGGCAGTCGGTTATTCGCTGGATGAAATCCCCAATGATATTACCGGAGAGACGCTGGCCTCTTTTGAGCCGACCCTGGATTATTGTGTGGTAAAGATTCCCCGGTGGACCTTTGAAAAGTTTCCTGAAACAAAGGATTTTCTAACCACCTCCATGAAATCCGTTGGAGAGACCATGGCCATTGGCAGAACGTTTAAAGAAGCGTTTCAAAAGGGCTTGCGGTCATTGGAGATTGGTCGTTATGGGTTTGGCGCAGACGGCAGGGATGTTATTTCTGATAATATGTGGAGAGAAGAAAATGCAGGAACGATTCGAAACGGCCTTATATCGGAGATCGAACAGAAACTGGCGGTTCCGAATTCTCAGAGAATTTTTTATCTCCGCTATGCGCTGCTCAGCGGAATGACAATTGATACCATTTATGAATTAACCGGTATTGATCCATGGTTTTTGCATCAGTTCAAGCAGATTCTGGATACAGAAAAACAATTGTCCATGATGAAAGGAGCCGTTGCTGATCCGGATCTGAAAAAGGCAAAGGCAATGGGGTTTTCGGACATTCAGCTTTCGCATCTGACAGGTTTAACGGAGGACGAAATAAGAGAGAAGCGCCAATCATTCGGGATAAAGCCGGTTTACAAGCTTGTGGATACGTGTGCCGCAGAATTTAAAGCGTCAACACCCTACTACTACTCAACCTATGAGACCGAGAGTGAAGCCCGGGTTTCC
>JAABPS010000392.1 GCA_011391835.1 Desulfobacteraceae bacterium | reverse complement strand
GCCCTGACTTTCACCGCAGCCTCGATAGTCAAATCTGAAAAATGCGATGCCTAATTCATTGCATTTGTCTGCAAGGGCGATTTGTTTGGGTGAGTTTTTATCTGCCTGAAGACCATGGGAGCCAATAACGAGTGGAGGATGTTTTTTATCGGGTAAGTGGAGTATTCCTTTCAAATGGAAGTTTCCTGAACAAAAGGAAATATCATGATATGTTGATGCTGTACTTGAATTATTCATATTCATGGATTGATTAAAACATGATCATCATATAAAGAAAAGAGGAAATAATTTCAATAGGCCAAATTCGAAAGGAAAACTTGGTGGCTGTTAAAAAGGGAGAGCTGGTAGAACTGGTAATCGATTCCACTGCTTTTGGCGGCAAGGGATTCACAAAAATCGATGGAGTGGCTGTGTTTGTGGAGGGAGCGATTCCTTATGATAGAGTGAGGGCAAAAATATTAAAAAAGCGAAAAAGCCACATGGAAGCACGGGCAATTGAAATACTTGCGCCGTCTCCATTTAGGCAATATCCTCCATGTAAATACAGCGGATTTTGCGGAGGGTGCAAGTGGCAGTTTTTAAAATATGATCAGCAGTTGGAGTATAAACGGCAGCATGCTATCGATGCCTTAGAACATATTGGCCTTATAAAAGGCGTAACCGTTCATGACACGATTCCATCGGATCTGGTTTTTGGTTACAGGAATAAAATGGAATTTTCATGCTCAGATAGACGCTGGCTACCGCCCGACGAATGGGAAAAGGGAAATAGTGATAACGATGTTGCCCTGGGGTTACATGTTCCTGGGACTTTTGATAAAATTCTGGATATTGACGCATGCCTGCTGCAGCCGGAACTGGGGAATAATCTTCTTCGAGATGTAAAACAATATATCAAAAACTCAGCAGAACCTGTATATGGGCTCCGCAGTCACTCCGGGTTCTGGCGTTATGTGGTCATACGAAATTCTGCATCTTATGAAGAATGGATGGTAAATATCGTCACCGCAACAGAGAAGAAAGATGAAGTCCAGCCCCTGGCAGATATGCTGAAAGATGCCTATCCGCAAGTTGTTTCGATTGTAAATAATATCACATCAAAAAAAGCTGGGATTGCTGTGGGTGAATATGAACTATTACTTCATGGACGATCTTTTATAAAAGATACGATTGGCGGTTTTGATTTTGAAATTTCGGCAAACTCGTTTTTTCAGACAAATACCCGGGGAGCCAAGCAATTATATGCCACGACACTGGAGTATTGCAGTTTATCAGGCGGGGAGACTGTCTTTGATCTATATAGCGGAACAGGCGCAATAGCGATTTATCTTTCACAATATGCAAAGGAAGTCATTGGCATAGAAATCGCCGAAAGCGCCATTGAAGACAGCAGGAGGAATTGCCAGAAAAATAATGTATCGAATTGCCGGTTTATTCTGGGCGATATTCGGACGTGCCTTTCCGATACAGGGAAAACAGCCGATGTTCTCGTCATCGATCCTCCGAGATCCGGCATACACAAAGATGTAGTGAGGCAGGTGATAGACATGGGCGCAGAAAAAATTGTTTATGTATCATGCAATCCAGCAACAATGGCACGGGATATAGGCCTGATGAAGGAGCAGTACCATGTGATGGAAGTTCAGCCGGTGGATATGTTTCCCCATACCTATCATATTGAAGCGGTATGCCGACTTGAAAAAAAACATTCAGGTTGCTAATATCACTTGTTAATACAATGCATACGGGCGTATGGAAGGAGGGCAGGGATATGGCGCTTTCGCATACAGATCTTCACGATTTAAAATATGCCAAATCAATTCTTGAGAATCCAGGTCTGGTGATACGGATAATGAATGCTCTGGGCAAACCCCTTGATAGAGGATTTATGTATTTGCCGGAAAAGTGGTCTGGACAGGTGCAGAAGATAACTGAAAAGGCACTGCGCGCAGCGCTAAATGCCGCAGTAATGACCCTGGATGATAGACCGATGAAAAAATCATCCGAAATAACACATAAGGTGGCTGCCGCTGTATCAGGAGGGGCGGGAGGTCTGTTCGGGCTCCCGGCATTGAGTATAGAACTTCCTATTTCAACAACAATAATGTTACGATCCATTGCCGACATCGCGAGAAGTGAAGGCGAAGATATACAGGTGATCGATACCAAACTGGCCTGTATTGAAGTATTTGCATTCGGCGGCAGTTCAACAGGCGATGATGCGTCAGAAATAGGCTACTATGCGATACGTGCTGCTTTAACCAGCGTCATTTCAGATGCGGCCGCATACATCGCCCGAAATGGCATATCGAAAAAAGGGGCACCTATTCTTGTCAGACTGATTGCTTTGATTGCTTCCAGATTTGGTATTGTTGTTTCGGAAAAACTGGCTGCTTCAGCCATTCCCATCATTGGCGCCGCAGGAGGCGCTATGATCAATACGATTTTTATCGATCATTTTCAGGATATGGCCAGAGGGCATTTTATTGTCCGAAGGCTTGAAAGAATATATGGGAAAGAAGAGATAGAAAACACATATAACCATATTTAATGTTTCCAATTTATTCCCTCCTTATCTTTTTAATACGACTCAGTCTGATATACCTTTTTCAAAATAAGCATCCTATTTTCTTTACATGGAGGGATAATATTGATACACTTCCAATGGAACATGATCGCTTCAATGAGTTATAAAGTTAATATGTTATGGCGGAAGTGCATGGGAATCGAACCCACCCGGGACGGTTTTAGCGCCCCACACCGGATTTGAAGTCCGGGAGCCCCACCAGTGAGCTGTGCACTTCCAATTAATAAATTTGTTATATCGTCATTCACGATTTTGTCAATATATTTCAGGTAACTATGGCAATACCTACTCTATCTATAGCGCAGGGATACAGAACAGGGCAATGGTAAATAGAGACAGATTGGCCGAAACCTTTAAACTTTTAGTGAGAATTGACAGTGTTTCCAGGAAAGAAGGCGCTATTTCCTGGGAGATTAAAAAAATATTTGACTCAATTGGAGCAGATACATGGGTTGACGATGCTGGGGATAAAATTGGCGGCGAAACAGGCAATTTGATTGTCAAGTTTAAGGGGAATACAAAGGTTTTTCCGCCCATCCTGTTTAACGCACATATGGATACTGTAGAGCCTGGAAAAGGGGTGAACGTATCATTGAAGGAAGGGCTTTTTACAAGTGACGGTCAAACCATTCTGGGCGCAGATGATAAAAGCGGCATAGCGATA
>JAABPS010000391.1 GCA_011391835.1 Desulfobacteraceae bacterium | reverse complement strand
TTTCTTTGTTCTTTTGGATATAACGGCTCACGGATGTTTTAATTCCGCTGAAACTGAAGTCAAAGTTCGATTTTTCCAGAAAGGGGCGGGGAAATGAAACAGCGCCGGGGTCTCCCTGTTTTGCCAGATGATCGATCACCCCTCCGCCGGGATACCCCAGATCAAGGAGTTTGGCCACTTTATCAAAGGCTTCACCTGCGGCATCATCTCTTGTCTGACCCATTCTGTTAAATTCCGTAAACGACAGGACATGATAGATCCCTGTATGCCCGCCGGATGCAAGAAGCGCGACAAAGGGAAAGGCAGGAGGATTGTCTTCAAGGAAGACCGAATGGATGTGTCCTTCAAGATGATTTATGCCGATCCATGGTAACTGAAGGGCATAGGCATAGGCTTTGGCAAAGGAAAATCCCACAAGCAACGAACCCACCAGGCCCGGCCCCTGGGTGGATGCAACGGCATCGAGCTGTCTGGCAGCAACGCCTGATTTGGCCAGGGACTCCTCTACGACCTGGACAATGGCTTCCATATGCTTTCGCGATGCCAGTTCTGGAACCACACCTCCATAAGGGCTGTGTACGTCAACCTGGGAGGATACGATGGAGGATAATATCGTTTTGCCATCTTCTACCACTGCGGCGGCGGTTTCATCGCAGGATGTTTCAATGCCGAGTATTTTCATGGTCGCCACATCAATAGCCGGGTAAGCGCCGGTGAATAAAATTGCCGGCAGAACTCATACAGAAGAATGAAACGTGGAACCGGATCATTGCTTCTATCTAAACAAATTCAATTCTGTTTTTAGATTGCTTGGCTTCTGTTATCTCGCCGATGATACATGCTTTTTCGTTCAGGTTGTTCAGATATTTCGTTATTTCCTGAGAATGTTCGCAGGGCAGAATCACTACCATGCCGATTCCATTATTAAATGTTTTCATCATTTCATGGTCGGAAATATTTCCTGCATGCTTGAGAAAATCAAACACCGGAGGTATGGGCCATGATTTTTTTTGGATGACGACTTTATAGGCTTCAGGCACTACTCGAATGATATTTTCCAGCAGGCCGCCTCCGGTAATGTGCGCCAAACCCTGAACCGGAAAGTGCTGGAGGATGCTCTGGATGGTTTTTGAATAAATTTTTGTGGGGGTGATCAGTTCTTCACCAATGGACCTGCCAAGTTCAGGCACATAGGCATGGATGTCAAGTTTCAGGATATCAAAGCATATTTTGCGCGCCAGCGAATATCCGTTGCTGTGAAGGCCGCTGGAGGCGATTCCCACCAGTGCATGGCCGGCTTTTATCCCTGAACCGTCAATGATTTTATTTCTGTCAACAATCCCCACACAAAATCCAGCCATGTCATACTCTCCAGGCTGGTAAAATCCGGGCATTTCCGCTGTTTCACCGCCAATGAGGGCGCATCCGGCGCTTCTGCATCCATCGGCAATGCCTTTGATTACATCGGAAGCTATTTTTTCTTCAAGCTTGCCTACCGAAAAATAATCAAGAAAGAAGAGCGGTTTTGCTCCCTGAACCAGGATATCATTTACACACATGGCCACCAGATCAATGCCAACCGTGTCATGCTTATCCATCATAAAGGCAATCTTGAGCTTTGTTCCAACGCCGTCCGTGGAGCTGACAAGTACGGGATATTGACACTGGGAGATATCCAGGGCAAAAAGACCGCCAAATCCGCCGATGTCGCCGATGACGCCTGGAATGTTTGTCTGCCGCGCTATGTTTTTAATCTCTTTTACAAGATTATTTGCCTTTTTGATATCCACGCCCGCATCAGAATAGGTTAAGGGCTTTGTCATTGGGATCTCCTTTTCGTGATTTTCCATGCAACTTTTCGGAAATTAATTGCATTTACTTGTAATGTCAAAACAATTTTTTTGACATAATACGCTTTGTATTGTAGATAATCCAAATTATTTATCTTACGTGAATTTATACAATTTTAGAGGTAAACAGATGGAAAAATTTGCCAGACTCGATCGGCTTCCACCCTATGTGTTTGCAACTGTTGATGCAATGAAAATGGAAGCCAGGCGAAAAGGGGACGATATTGTTGATTTGGGAATGGGGAACCCGGATCTCGGCACACCACAGCACATTGTGGATAAGATGATTGAAGCGGTTCAAAAATCACATAATCACCGGTATTCCGCATCCAGAGGTATTAATAAACTCAGAATGGCCATTGCCAGCTGGTATAGACGGAGATTTGGGGTTCATATCGATCCGGATACGGAAGCCATTGTCACCATTGGCGTGAAGGAAGGAATTTCGCATCTGATTCTTGTGGCCATCCGTCCCGGAGATGTGGTGTTTACGCCAAATCCCACGTATCCGATTCATCCATACTCAGCCATCATTGCCGGGGGTGAGGTGAGAGGAATCCCCATGGGGCCTGGGATCGATTTTTTTGATGCTCTGACGAATGCCATCCGGCAGACATGGCCACGTCCCAAGATTTTGATCATCAACTTTCCTCATAATCCTACAACAGAGGTGGTGGATCTTGCATTTTTTGAAAAGATTGTGGATTTTGCAAAAGAGAACAACCTGATGGTGATTCATGATTTTGCATACGCAGACCTTGTTTTTGACGGTTATCAAGCGCCCAGCTTCATGCAGGCCAAAGGGGCAAAGGAAGTGGGGGTTGAGTTTTTTTCGCTTTCCAAAAGCTATAACATGGCAGGGTGGCGGGTCGGTTTTTGTGTGGGAAACAGGGAAACAATCGCTGCTTTGCGCCGAATAAAAAGCTATCTGGATTATGGAGTGTTTCAGCCCATCCAGATTGCAAGCATTATTGCTTTGAACGGGCTGGATGAGAAAGATGATAAGGAAAACTTCTGTGAACAGCAGGAATGTGTGAAGGAAATTGTGGATATGTATAAATCCAGGCGTGATACACTCATCTCCGGCCTGAAGCGCTGTGAGTGGGATGTTCCCAGCCCAAAAGGGACCATGTTTGTCTGGGCAAAGATACCGGAAAAATTTGCAGCGATGGGGTCTGTGGAGTTTTCAAAACTTCTTATCACCAAAGCACAGGTGGCTGTTTCACCGGGTCTTGGATTTGGAGAGTATGGAGATGACTATGTCCGATTCGCACTGATTGAAAATAATATGCGTATCAATCAGGCGATCCGCGGGATTCGGAAAGTCATGCAGTAAATTACGTTTCCCTTAAGGAATCATTTATATGAAAA
>JAABPS010000390.1 GCA_011391835.1 Desulfobacteraceae bacterium | reverse complement strand
GCCTGGTGAAACATTGACAGAAGAAGAAGTCGTCTCATATTGCAAGGAAAAGCTTGCTGCTTACAAAGTTCCCAAAATAATCGAATTTATGGATGAACTGCCGAAGAGTACAGTTGGAAAGGTGCTTCGCAGAAAACTTAAAGATATGGAAATAGAAAAGATGAAGAGCGCGAAAACCAGCAAATAAACAACCATTACAATGAACGATTGTATCCACTTATTTAAAAACTCGGTTTATTATTTTTCTTAACCGAGTTTTTAAATTAAACGTGTAGATAATTTACAAAAGAGAAAAACATGAATAAAGAACCCTATATAAGACTTCAGGAATTTCTGGACCAATTTCCATTGGGCTTTCCAAAAACTTCATCCGGTGTTGAGATAAAGATTCTTAAGAAACTTTTTAATGAAGAAGAGGCAGCCCTTGCTGTATTGATGCCAATTTTACCAGAAACACTTGATCAAATCGCAAAAAACCTGAAAATGGATAAAGTTCTCCTGGAAGAAAAACTTGAATCCATGTCGAAAAAAGGCCTTATTTTCCGTATTCGGCGTGAGGATCAAATATTGTATAGAGCCGCACCATTTATGATAGGGCTATATGAATACTCGGTAAATAAGATAGATAAGGAACTGGCTGAGTATTTTCATGAATACTGCGATATTGCATATATCGATGAACTGGGAATAAGCAATGTGCCAGGATTCAAGGTCATGCCCATATCAGAAAGTATCACCGCCGATATGACATTATTTCCATTAAAAAAGGTTGAAGAGGAAATACGATCTGCCAGAATTATTTCTGTAGCGGAGTGTATTTGTAGAAAAGAGTCGCATCTGCTTGAGAAAGCCTGCCGCTATCCGATGGAAACGTGCTTGAGCTTTGGGGTTGCTGCGGAATATTATATTGAAAATAAAATAGGCAGAGAGGTTTCGGCAGAGGAAGCTATAAAGATTCTTTATGATGCGGATCGGGCGGGTCTTGTTCATGCAGGGGCGAATTCAAAACACCTGTCAAATATATGCAACTGCTGTCCCTGCTGCTGTGCGTCGTTAAAAGGCATTACTCAAAAAGGATATGACAAACATAAATATTTAAATGCGCTGTACGAGGCCAAAGTTGGCAAAGACCTATGTATAAGCTGCGGAGACTGTATTGCCCGATGCCCGGTTGAAGCAGTAAAAATGGATGATACGGCTATCGTGGACAGAGACAAGTGCCTTGGATGCGGATTATGTGCCAGCGTATGCACGGAAGAAGCAATAACGCTTTTTTTAAGGGAAGATAGAGAAGATCCTTTTGACACTGTCATGCAGATGAGCATGGCGATTATGGAAGGAAAGAGAAAGAATATATCATCATAAAAAAATTGCAGGAATTGATCCATACTCAAGGGTAAATTCAGCCATTAAATTATCCCACACCATTCTGCGTTTGAATTTACCTTGACATACAAAGGCAGATTTTCTATACTGCGGTTTCAAAAAGCTCGAAAAGATGCTGACATGCTAACAGTTCCCAGTGATGCCATTTGAAATATTCAGGCATCACTGGGAACCGGTTTGCTGGGTTAAGGAGAAAAGTTGCAAATATGACGAGATATTCTGTCCTCTTGCTGATGTGTTCTTTCGTTATCTCTTCGTGTTCACCGTTGTGGACATCAACGCAGAAAATAGATTCTTTGCCCGATATTCAACAGGCAATAAACACTGAACCCCAAGACACGCAAAAGATCGCTACACCCATTGTCGGCGGCGCCCGCATCGACACATCCGGCAGACACACATCGACAGCGTATTTTCTGGAAGGAGCTGAAGAATTAAATTTAGAAAACTACTATTTTGATATTCCGGTCGTTTACAATGATGCGGTCAAAAAGTGGATTAATTATTATTTGAACAGGGGCCGGGATTATTTTGAGATTTACAGTGCGCGTGGCGGCCGTTACGCGCCTCTGCTCGGCAAAATACTTGAAGAAAACGGTCTGCCCCGTGACCTCATCTATGTTGCCATGGCTGAGTCTGGCTTTCAGACAAAGGCAAAATCCTATGCCCGGGCGGTAGGTTTGTGGCAATTTATTCCATCAACAGGCCGTATTTACGGATTGAAGATTGACTGGTATATCGACGAGAGGCGCGATCCTGTTAAATCAACTATTGCCGCGAGCAAATACTTAAAAAAGCTTTATGAAGAATTTGGCGACTGGGAAATAGCGGCGGCAGCGTATAATGCCGGAGAAGGCAAGGTGAACCGGGCTATTGCACGCTATAAAACGGACGACTTCTGGAAGTTAACGAAAAGGCGTTATCTCAAATCCGAAACCAGAAATTATGTTCCGAAAATTATGGCGCTGGCAATTTTGGGCAAAAATCTTGATTCCTTTGGCTTCGCTGATATCGAGTTCCACGAGCAAATTGATTTTGCCGAAATAGATGTGCCGGGCAAAACCGACCTCGTTGCTCTGGCAGAAGAAATGAACATTGATGTGGAAGAAATTTACTTTCTCAATCCTGAACTGCTGCGCTGGTATATTCCTGCGTATAGTGAAACATACCGATTGAAAGTTCCTGCTGGTGCAGAAGATGTCTATGAAACGTGCTGTGCAGATAAAGATTTCACAGCAAGCGCTTTTCAGACATACAGGACGAAGTCAGCAACAACCATCGCCGAGGTGGCCAAAAAATTTCGAATTCAACCCTCTGTGCTTGAGGATCTCAATTCTGTCCCGGCTAGAACGCGCGTAGCTAAAGGCCAGGAAGTGATTCTGCCTTTCAGAGAGGGACAAAACATCCGGGAGGCCATGTATGCGGATTTGTACGAGCGGCCGCGTAGACACGTTCGAGTTCAACAATCATATAAAAAGCATATAAAACTGGCCAAGGCGAGCGGTCAAAAAATTGCCAATCCCAAAGAGTATTACACAGTTCAAAAGGGCGATACGCTCTGGACAGTAGCAAAGAAGACCGGGACACCGCTCAATGTTTTAATCAATTCGAACATTGGTATTGTCGAAGGCCGGATGATCCGGCAGGGCGATAAACTCGTTGTCCGGTAGCTTTCATTCTCAGGCCCGCCTTTTACGGATAACCGGAAAAACCAACAACTACTGTTTTATGCGTTTATAAGATTATATTTGGCTTTCAACGTCTCCAGCTCTATTTTAAGCGGCGCGAGCAATGTTATCCCCTTTTCAGTATCAAAAAGATTATTCATTTCTCTCGGGTCATCATAGAGATCATAGATTTCAGGCTCTTTGCATAA
>JAABPS010000389.1 GCA_011391835.1 Desulfobacteraceae bacterium | reverse complement strand
GTTATGTTGCCTTGGTGCCGTTTTTAATCGTCGAGGATTTTTCTTTTATAGCTCTATTTAATGATATATTTGATAGCTTATTTCCCTTCCTCATATCGTCCAGTCGGAGTGACTTCTTGTCCGAAAACAGCCTTTCATATGTATCACAATCAAACTTGTACGCCTCTTGAGGTACATAATCTTTATCATATAGGATATATATCAAAATATCCCAGCCGTCCGTTTTTACTTTTGGACCAGCATTCCATACAGCATCACCTGGACGACCGCCTGGCCTGTTTGCCTTTACTTGAATTCTCTTCTTCTCGAACACAAAATCATGTCCACGACCAACTGGACCTCTACCCGCTATGGATATAATATATTCAGCCTCATTGTGTCCGAGCATCATTGCTGCATCGTATTCGGATACGGCAGCAGTTATTCCTGCCTGACCTGGAAAAAAGCCAAACATATTTTCCCACTTCAAGACGGTTTGCACCAGCTGGTCGCGGATTGTCATGGGGGGTATCCTCCGTGTGCGCCTAACCCATAGATCAGCCAGAGCCCATAGTTTGAGCGATTGCCTGCATCCAGTCGTTAGATCCCATTTCTTTATGTAAAGTGTTTGACGAGAAACTCCTCGACGAATGCGAGAACTCCCTGAACTTCCGAAGTATCTATCTTCGCCCATTCTGCATGGAGAGCCTTATTTCGGAAGGGCACCATCCCTTTTAATAGCGCACTTTGTGTCGCTGACAGCAGCCCAACAGACTTTAGTGCATTGACTACTGTGCTGAGGTCTTTGTCTTCGACGTCAAGTCCTTTGACTTGCCCGTATCGTTTTAGAGTATCTTCAAGGGCCGCTGCAGCCAGAACGGCAGCTACATCTTTGGTTCCTTCTGCCATGGCCGCCTTTGCAACGTTAATGAGGTCAGCAAACACTTGGCCTTGATACTCAAGTCGGAGACTTCCCAGTCGTCCACCCCTGATATCGCTCGCGATCGACCGCAAAACTCCCTGGCATTGTTGGACGGTGTTATCGGCCTTTCCGCTTTCGTTCCATTTGGAGGATTGCATATCTTTCCGAAGTTGCTTCACCGCGTCGACCTGGGCGCTACTTGCTCCCCAAAGCTGGCTGGTAATCGCGATGGTGCCCGAATATATCTCGCCAACAACGTCGTAGCTTTCAACGCCTTGCCATCTGAGTTTTAGCAGTTCGTCAATCCGGTTGAGCAAGTTATCTTCAGTAATCATTTATCAATCTCCTTGGCTCTGACAATGTTTAGATTGATCCGCATAAGACGCGGAATTACAGACTTATGACTTATATGTAAAGCGTCAAACAAGACGCTTGAATATCTTGAAAGGACTGATGAAATGCGGGCTTAAAAGACCACATTACCCTTGGTTTGTCAATGAATTTTAATGGTTTATTCAAACACTGCCATTGTAAACCCTGCTTTATCGCCTTTTCTGGAAAGCACTGGGTCGCATCAGATTGATAAAAGCCTCACCCATTTTCTGGCTTGTTAATCGTGCTTTTATCATATACTTGTCCGGTATGTTTTGCGGGCGGGGAAAACAGCGAGCATTAAAGATAACTTTGTCGGGGGGGGGGTAATTCATCATGATAATCAGCGCAAGCAGGCGAACAGATATACCGGCATTTTATAGCGAGTGGTTTTTTAATAGAATAAAAGCCGGCTTTGTGATGGTAAGAAATCCCACGTATCGCCATCAGATAAGCAGGATAGTGCTTACTCCTGAAGTCGTAGACTGTATTGTTTTTTGGACAAAAGATCCGAAAAACATGTTCAAAAATCTGGATCTGTTAGATCAGATGAAATATTATTACTACTTCCAATTTACCTTAACTCCCTATGACAAAGACATTGAGACGAATGTTCCGTCAAAAAAAGAAATCATAACGTCATTTCAATATCTTTCTGATAAAATCGGGAAAAATAAGGTGATTTGGCGATATGATCCGATTTTTCTAACCAATGAAATATCAATAGATTATCACATTAAGCATTTTGAATTATTGGCTAAAACATTACATAAGCACACAGAAAAATGTATAATCAGTTTTCTTGATTTATATAAAGGCACTCTGAAAAATCTTAAAGCGATTAAGCCGTTGGATATTGACACCGACACCATCAGATCGTTAGCAAAACCAATTTCTGATATTGCCAAAAGCTACGGGCTTGCTGTGGAAGCATGTGCTGAAAAGATCGACTTGTCTGATATCGGTATTTCTCATGCTAAATGTGTTGATGGTGATTTAATCAGCCAGATATGCGGTGGCAAGGTTAAATTGGGAAAAGATAAAGCACAGAGAAAAGAGTGCGGATGTATTTCGAGCACTGACATCGGAGCTTATGATACATGTAATCACAGATGTTTATATTGTTATGCGAACGCCAATCATGATACTTCTTCAAAAAATTTGTTATCACATAACCCCAATTCACCGTTGTTAATCGGAGAATTAGAGAGCGAAGATAAGATAACGGAGAAAAAAATGAAAAGTTGCGTAGAATTACAAACCAGCATTTTCAGCGACTTTGGCAAATAAACTTATAACAATAATAGTATTATATTAAATAGGTTATACCAGTATCCCGTTCCATCCATAACCTCATGCCCAGTTCCTTCTCTGACCCCGTAAATTATCTCTTCCTGGATTAGCCCTCATTACAGCACTGGGTCGCATCGGATTTCAAAGCAAGGTGGAAGCAGGAAAACATAAAGGATAAGGTACAGGATACCGGGAATGCTGTTAGTTTGTAGAATGAGGCAGGATGATTGGGATACTGGTATGATAATATGTTGTTATTATTATACTATTACACTATATGGTGTTTATTAAAGCTTTTTTATTGCCTTTCAGAGTAGACTGTAATAGAAAAATAACAGTTGCCTTGTTAGGGCAATTTCATTCGCCTTTATTTTCTATCGGCAGGTTTTTACCGGACTTTAATGATTTATGAAGGATCAAAGGATGTGTCGAAATTGAGGTGTTTTGATCATCGTTAATTGAATACATTTCGATTATTGAACGGTCGCTCAAAGGTATTTCGTTCAAAATAACAAGTTGAATTCTTGGGAAAGCCTGTGTATCAACGGTTTTTTAACATATTAATATAATTATAAATAATAGGCTCATAACCCGAAGGTCGTTGGTTCAAATCCAGCCCCCGCTACCAAATAAATCAAGGGGTTGGGCAAATAGCTTACCCCTTTCTTTTTTGCAATATGCCTCATTGCATGACACGG
>JAABPS010000388.1 GCA_011391835.1 Desulfobacteraceae bacterium | reverse complement strand
GCCATTTTTATTTCATAAACCATGGCCAGTTACCCAAACAGAAATATCTTTCATTGCCATGCACCGTATAAATTATCAATTCAGTATCTTACACCGGTGAATACCTTGAGTTCTTCCCCAATCTTCCACTAAAACCGTCAATCACGCCTTTCATTACAGCTTTGATCGACTTTTGTCCATTCCATCCCTCCGATGCCAAAATCATCAGTATCACCTTCATGGCATACATGACTGTGTGAAACAGTTTGAACACGCGATGATAACGCAGGTATATGAAGATTTCATTTCGGAAGGCATAATATAAACGAAAGGGGTTCTGGTACCGCACGCTTCTTTTTCCGAATATCTCCGCATGGGTTTTCCCGTCTTGATCACGATGTCGTTCCTGGCAAATACTTGCAGGAATCCAGTAAAAGCAATATCCTTTTTTCGCAAACCGCAGGGAATACTCAAGCTCCTCACCATAAAGAAAATAATCCGGAGAGGGAAGACCCATCTCCCGGACAATACTTGTTTTAAGCAAAGTACCCCGCCATGTGTATATTTCCATTCTTGTCGCAAAAAGTTCTGAATGTCTCTCGCCCACACTCCGTACAGCAGCAATCTTGGATGGCGACAATTTCTGGAGCAGATAAAAACCTTTAATAATTTCGGAAAGCGTATCAGGCTTCAAGCAGACATCATCATCCAAGGTATAGATGAAATCGCTGGATTCAGCGGCGCGCTTGATCCCTTCATAATATCCACCTGCACTCCCCAAATTCTCTGCGAGTTTAATATAATTTACCGCCGGGTAATTAACCTTCACCATGCTTTCCGTTTGGTTAAGGCTCGCATTGTCTACAACGATGACTTCATCGGGCAATCGGCTCTGTACACTGAGATCATTGAGGAGATCCGACAACATGCTGACATTGTTAAAGGTCACAATGACAACGGATATTTTTGCTTCATCGCAGTAATTACTTAGATCCTGTTGAACCATAAATTTATTAAATGAGGCAAATTGAAAGATGTGGTTTCAATCAGCAGAAATGTAGCGCTATTGATAAACTTTTGCAGGACATTGATGCTCATCTCACTTTCGCCCTCCTCTGAGCCGGGCAACCTAAAAAAGCAAAGATAAATTCGGCGAGAAAATGAAGGGTAAAACTTTTCGATATTTGCTATTTATATAATTATATCATATAATTCCAAGTGCCGGTTGACCGGTACCCCTAAACAACCAGTCCGTTTCGAGAGCAGTGGAAGACTGATTGATCGCCTTTCCCATCTACGTCACGATGTCCTCATTTGGTTTGTATCTACTTGAAATACATGACTTTTCAAATACTGCTCTGCCATGATGACAAATATTACATATTCCAGGATGTCCGTATAGAATAAATATCGATCGCCAATATAAATTATAGGTGTCATTATTAAGCGGTTGATGACAATCATCAAGAAAATTAAAAAAGCAAATATTTTGAATTCATTACTTAATCTGATGAAAGGGAAGAGTAGGAAAAGTGAGATAAAAAAGCCTTCACGAAAATTCAAGGTATAAAGAAATTTCAATAGCATTAACTTACTGAATTCTTTGTAATTATGGCAAATAAGAACTGGAATAGTCCTGCGGGAAAAACTTTCGAATTGAATCAGCATTTCATCTCCCCACTTAGGCAGCGAGTAAACATGCTGAAATGAAGCCATGAGGCCATAACCAAGAATCGTAGCGAAGTTGTCGTTGTATAAATCAACCAGCCTCCTGCCAATCTCGAATCGGTTTTTGGCAAGAAGTTTTTTGTTTTCCAGAAAATCATATGTTCGCTTCAATACTTCACGATCCTTTTGATTTACAATCTTATCCATAGCCTTATCGTCTGTAACATAAGCGGCGCCGACGAGCATATGGCTTGCGTTAAGAGATATCTTGCCAAAGTAATCATTAACGGCCTTATGGTAAAACCGTTCGCCCAAATCCATAAACAAAAAAATAGTAAGCACTATGGTAAAGAGTCCTAACATGACACGAATATTCTTTGTTTTTAAATACAAGACCGGTATTAATAACACCGCTATTATGTACAAAAAAATCATTTGTGTTCTGATGAGTGTTAAGGTCGCAATCAACAACAGGAAAATTATAAAATATCGTCGCCCATTGGAAAAAAGGATTTTGACGAGAAATGAGATGACAAACAGAAAAAGCCCATAACTGATCGATTCAGTTAATAACCTGTTTCCTATCTCACCATGGATTCCCGCTGCAACACTGATGGATAGTAAAGGGAGAGATAAAAATAGATGTAATAAAATAAATGTAATGGGATGAAGTTCAAATTTCTTCCACAATAAATTACTCAAATAGAAAGCTGAAATAAGCACAAAAAGCAATTGGAAGCAAATCAAGGCGATGAATTCATGAGGGCCGAAAATGAATTTAAAAACGTCCATCAATAATGGATAAGTAGGTGGTCTGATAACTGATTTATCTATATATTGCTGAGTATCCCCGCCCCAGACAACGCCCACTTTTAACCGGTTGATCAATACCAACAAGCTGTAGAAAAAAACAATCCCGTACGCCTTTTTTATATCAAAGAAGTTGGCCGCTTTCGTTATATTCACGCAAATTCGCAAGTTCAAAAGCATTCCTCCACAATTATTTCAAATACGTTCTCAGGTCGAATCAATCTCATGCAGTCATGTGTTTTTATTTTACAATATCCCAGATTACAGCCGATGCAGGGCAGTCGATCCATTCGAAACACCTTATGAAAATCACCGACAGGCATCCACTTTTCTTTAACCGTAGGCCCCATGAAGGATATGGTCGGAATATTGAGCGCCGTAGCACAGTGTAGCGGTCCTGAATTATTGCAGACAATCAACTGACATTGCGAGAGGATGGCAAAAAACTTTCTGATATCCTCTTGAATGGATACGCAAACTGGTTGGTTTAGCCTGGCCAGAATATCCTCGACGACAAAAGCATCCGAGGGACCGCCCAGCAACACAACCTCTAACGGGGTTTTCCGCCGAATCAGATCAATCAGTCCGGCATAATATTCCGGCAGCCATCGCTGCGTTTCATAATAAGCACCGGGATGGATGGCGACAATTTTTTTGCCGTGAAATACACTTTCTTGCAGCCATTGATCCGCCCAGGCCCGTTCGTCCACCCCAAGATATATGACCGGGTTCCTCTTTTCGGAAGGGATGCCGATACACTTCAACAGATCAAGGTCGCCATCAACGAAATGTTTGTTTCCCTCAATCATTGGTG
>JAABPS010000387.1 GCA_011391835.1 Desulfobacteraceae bacterium | reverse complement strand
ACGCTTTCCGCCCAGCCCTACAGGTTATCTGCATGTAGGTGGCGCCAGAACAGCTCTTTTTAACTGGCTTTATGCGCGCCACATGAAAGGGCGTTTCATATTAAGAATTGAAGATACCGATACCGAACGTTCCACCCAGGCATCCGTTGATGCCATATTTGAAGCTTTGGAATGGCTTGGGATCGACTGGGATGAAGGACCCTATTTTCAATCAAAACGGTTTGATATTTATATTGAATACATCCAGAAGCTTATTGATTCGGGTAATGCTTACTACTGCACCTGTTCTCCCGAAAAGCTCGAAGAGATGAGAAAGGTTGCCATGGCAACCGGGAAAAAACCCAAATATGACGGAACGTGCAGAGAAAAAGGATTGAAAAATTCAGATAATGCCGTTGTACGCATCAAGGCGCCTGCAACCGGCACGACCGTGGTCCACGATGTAATCAAAAACAACATCGTTTTTCAGAATACCGAGCTTGATGACTTTATCATAAAAAGAAGCGACGGAACCCCCACTTATAATCTGGCCGTGGTTATAGACGATATTACAATGGGCATAAACACTATTATAAGAGGTGACGATCATGTCAACAACACCCCGAAGCAGATAATGATATACAACGCTCTTGGCGCTCAACTTCCCGCCTTCGGACATGTTCCGATGGTACTCGGAGGAGACAGAACCCGTTTGAGCAAGAGGCACGGAGCAATGTCCGTAACTGAATACAGGGACATGGGATATCTGCCTGATGCATTCATCAATTATATAGTCCGGCTCGGGTGGTCTTATGGCGACCAGGAGTTTTTTACAAGAGAGGAACTTATCGAAAAATTCTCCCTTGAAAATATCGGAAGATCAGCAGGGATTTTTGATATAGATAAACTTCTTGCCCTGAATGCAGACCACATAAAAATGTCTCCGCCGGGAAAGATTGCAAAACATCTCGCACCGTTTTTAAAAAATCTCGGCATTGATGTAATGGATGAGCCTTTCATCGAAGGAGTGGTAAAAACTCTCAATGCCCGCAGCAAGACTTTAAAGGAGATGGCCGAAAGCGCCGCTTTCTACTTCAAAGATACTGTCTCATATGATAAGGATTCCGCTGCCAAATTTTTTACATCAGATTCCCTAAGGATTCTAAAGATGCTGATTGAATACCTTGAATCTCTTGAATTATTTGATGAAAAAAATCTCGAAACTATCTTCATGAAAGCAATGGAGGCATCAGGACTCAAACTCGGTAAAATTGCTCAACCTGTCCGTCTGGCACTAACCGGTAAAACAGTAAGTCCGGGAATATTTGAAATAATGAATGTGATAGGAAAAGAAAAATCAATAAAAAGATTGAGGCTGGCGGTTTCCTTCCTTGAGCAGAATCTCGGATGATTTTACGAAAGCTTTGGATAATGATAGAATCATATGAGGCATAGTAGGGGATATGCGCCGATTTGTTCTGACGGAATTATGGCTTTACTTTTCTATGATGGCGGCAGATTCGCCTCCATCAGTTTCATACAGCCACTGAAGATCAATAGTCACGAAGCCTTAGATCGTATCCGCCTGTATGATCCCATATTGACTATCAGGGGGCGTTGATAGGTTTCGGACAAATTGTCCGTCAGAACATAAATCGGCACATACCCCTGCTGTGCCTTCGTAATAGTGGTACAAAGGTTTCATTAATTCATCAAGATTTATTTTCTTCACTTACGGCTGCTTTGAATAATGAGTTCGGCAATGACGCCAAAGAATAGTGTTTGTAAACCCAGAGTCAGGAAGCCTTGAACTGCGTTCACATGCAATACCGGCTTTTGCGTTAATCCTATTATCCATAGAGCTATCTCAGTGCACCCCACAACGAATGATATCGACAAGAAAAACAAACCAAGCGGTCCGAAGATCTTCATAGGCTTTATCCCTACAATCACCCAGAAGATCTGAGGCAATACTTTGAAAGGATATTTATATGATATGAATGACTTGCCGCTTTCGCGTTGCCGAAAGCAGACATCCGCGTGGGCAAACCTCATTCCCTTGTGGTAGGCATCAAGCAGAATCTGTTGAGTGTAATTATAGTCGCCGGGGATACGGTACACTTCAAGATACGATCGGTTCACGGCAAATATACCCGGTTGGCTATCCTTAAGGGGCCATCCTGTCAAGTATTTCATCAACTTGGTAAATACAATATTTCCTAATCTGCGCACAAAAGGCATTTTGTATTCAATCCGGTTGAATCGGTGACCATAAACCACGTCAGCCTCATCATCTAAAATGGGCTGTATTAATGTTGGAATATCATTCGGATCATGTTGGAGATCCGCATCAAATTTGACCGCGATATCGGCGCCATCGACCAAAGCGCCGGCGAGCCCCGTTCTAACCGCCGATCCGAGACCAAGATTAACCTTATGCCTCAAAACCCGGTCTGCTCCTGCCTTATCAGCCAGCTTTCCGGTCTCATCAGAAGAACCGTCATCAATCACATAAACTGACGAAACAAAACCCATATCCTGCAGCTTGGTGAAAGTTTCTTTGATTGCTCTTATGGTATCGCCAATTTTGTCATGTTCATTGTATGCAGGAATCAATATAATCAGACGGCGAACGGATTGAATATCTTTCATTCCAGCTCCTTACAACGGGACCTGATAGATGATCACGGCTCTGTTTTCGAATATTTTCCGAAACCGTTCATCATTTTTCAAATCGCTGACAAAATAAGTCGGATAAACTCCCAGATTGGTAATAGCACATCGGCAATCAGGTGTTTCTTAATTACCACCGCACCGATCTTAAATTTATGCAGCATCATGATCCGCAGATCGTTGTCCCCCTTCCAGAATTCACGGAGACGATATTTGAGATACCATTCATGGGCATTGGGGAACAACCTGTAATTACCCTCCGGATACATGAAGATGCGGGGTGGCAACACAGGATTTTTCTTCAAATAGGATATCGCGTCTTTCAATCCCGGGGAGACATTTCTGAGGTCATAGGTTTTTTTCAGCACCTCACCACCCTGAAGAATTGCCA
The DNA here is from genome assembly GCA_011391835.1 of Desulfobacteraceae bacterium. Classification (GTDB taxonomy): domain Bacteria; phylum Desulfobacterota; class Desulfobacteria; order Desulfobacterales; family JAABPS01; genus JAABPS01. The sequence goes on along the minus strand of JAABPS010000387.1, from coordinate 230 downwards.
TGGCCGCTATGATGACAATGACGATTTTCGGCTTCGGCAATCTGGCAACAGCCTCTACAAAAGGCAGCAGGACAAAAGGAATGCCGGGAAGAAAAAAACGCGCGTCCGGCGACGTCCGTAAAAAATAAGCGCACGATACAATATACAAAGCGCCCACCGCAAAGAGCCACCATGATGATTCACTATCACCCTTTAAATCCTTATCATTAGATTGATAGCTTCGACAGCAC
>JAABPS010000386.1 GCA_011391835.1 Desulfobacteraceae bacterium | reverse complement strand
AACACCCGTGATACCAGGTACCCATACGGGCCTGTAATCATCCGGCCGCACTCCATAAATATTTTCATGGGATGAAGGCCGTTTGAAGGTAATTTTTTATTATATTCCCGCTCAATGCCTTTCCCGACATATTCAAGATCAACGGGCTGTTCTTCCAGGCGATAGGGGATGCCAATTCCTCCGCTTAAATTAATGAACTCTAAACGGATTTGGATTTTTTGATACAGCTCAATGGCCAGATCAAACAGCATCGCCGCTGTATCGATGAAATAGTGAGGATCAAGCTCATTTGAAGCGATAAATGTATGAAGGCCATAGCGTTTAGCGCCTTTGTCTCTGGCGGCCTTGTATCCTTGAAATAATTGATCTTTGGTAAAGCCATATTTTGATTCTTCCGGATGGCCAATAATAAAGTTGCCCTTGCGGTGTTTCCCCGGGTTATACCGAAAGGAAATAACTTCAGGAATACCGCATAGATTCTCCAGAAAATGAATATGGCTGATATCATCCAGATTAATGATTGCTCCCAGCTTGGATGCCATTTGGTATTCAATTGCAGGCGTATCGTTTGACGAAAACATGATGTCTTCGCCGACAATACCGCATTTCTCAGACAGCATAAGCTCAGTCAATGAGCTGCAATCCGTTCCAAACCCCTCCTTATGGAGTATTTTCATCAGAAAGGGATTGGGTGTTGCTTTGACTGCGAAGTATTCCTTAAACCCCGGGTTCCAGGAAAAGGCGTTTTTAAAGCGCCTTGCATTATCAATGATCGCCTTTTCATCATAAATGTGAAATGGTGTAGGATACTGCTTAAGTATTGTATCCAGATGTTCTCCTGTAAACGGAAGATCTTTTTTAGACATCTATACTCCTAATATAGTGATGGATTGAGATGTAATATCATCCAAATTATGAAGAGGCGATTCTACAGAATTTAATAGACACGTCAAGAAATTAAATGACACGGCAAGACGAGTTTTGAGGACATAACTATATCTTAATGTCTTATTTAAAAACAAGGTATAAAGAATTCTGGCGTTCTGATACCTTGCCGATTATTTGTGATTCTGATACGCCCGAAGATATCAATTGTTGAAGTAACATCCCTGCCTGGTTCTTCGGTACAGCGACCAGCAACCCTCCGCTTGTTTGAGGGTCAAATACAATTTCCTGATGCCATTTGGGCAGTTCAATATCAAAACGTGTATGTTTTTCAACCAGTTTACGATTCGCGACATTTGAACCGGTGCTCATCCCCTTTTTATACATGTCTAATGATTCTGTCATAACGGGGAGGCCGTGGATGGTTATTTCCAGGCACACATCCGATGCTGCGGCCATTTCAAATCCATGACCTGCAAGGCCAAATCCGGTAACATCCGTTGCTGCGTGAATATCAAACTTAGACATTACTTCAACAGCCTTTTTGTTCAGCATGGTAAGAGTTTCAATACACCTCTCCATCGCCTTTTTTGATACCCATTTTTTTATATTTGCGTTGAAAAGCACACCGCTGCCGATCGGTTTGGTCAGGATTAAGATATCATCCGGTCTGGCCCCGCCATTTGACCAGTATTTATCGGGATGAACGGTTCCTGTCACCGCAAGGCCATATTTTGGCTCATCATCTTCTACCGAATGCCCGCCGGCCAGAACAGCGCCGGCTTCTGTAATTTTGCTAAGACCGCCCGAAACTATTTGGTGCAGAATACCCGATTCAAGCTTTTTAGATGGGAAAAACACGAGATTGAGGCATGTGATGGGGTTTCCGCCCATGGCATAGACATCGCTGATAGAATTGGCTGCAGCAATCTGGCCAAAAATATACGGATCGTTTACTGGAGGGGTGATGTAATCAGCCGTTGTGACGATTGCGATATCATTCGTTAATCTATAGATCCCCGCATCATCGCTGTTTTCAAATCCCACCAGAAGATTTGGATCATGATTTTTCGGCAATGCTGCCAGGAGTTCTCTCAACCCTACAGGGCTGACTTTGGCGGCTCACCCGCAGGTTTTCGACAAGCTCATTAATGTGTGTTTCTTAAAAAAATTCCATCTATTCATGTGTTGCATTCTCCGGTTTAAAACTGCCCATACTGTTTCAAAGCACAGGAATTGCTTTATTACAAAAAGGATTTTTGATTTTTCCTAATAAGATGTATCAGAAATTTATTCTGCTGAAAACTATATTTATCATTGAAATTCATCTTAACTATACCATAAAATATCAAAACACCCTTCTATTTATTTAGAAGGGTGTTTAAAAGATATCCTATTTTTTTATTGAGCTTTTTCGACTGGGTATTTGGCGCCTTTCCAGGCAAATATTCCGCCAGAATAGCGATATACATTCGTATATCCCAGTTTTCTGGCCCATTTTGCGCCGTTGTGGCTCCGGGTGCATTTAACAAAACCGCAGTAAATTACGATTGGCTTATTCATATCAGAACCCAGCAATGCCTGAAAATCTTCCACAGATTTTCCGTCTGTTTCCTTGGTATCCCACGTCTCCATTTCAGGGATAGGGAATAGAAATTGACTGGCACCGGGTATATGGGCTTCTTTATAACTGGATTCAAATGGCATGGTATCGACGATGATCATCTCTTTCTTCTCATCGATCCATTTTTTAAGTTCGTCAGTAGTGATGATATCGTATCCACCATGCTGAACTTCTCTGACGAGTTTTACAGCTCCTTGTTCAATCTCTAATTCTTTTTCAAATTTGTTTTTAAATTTGCATGACTGGGTGAATAGCCCGGTTAAAATAAACGTCACAACACATACTATACTAAGAATTTTATTCATTTGCGAAATCTCCTTTTTTTTTGAATGGACTTAACAGGTTAATTGGTTTTACGGAATGAATGCAACGGTAAACATACAAATATACTATTCCAGCCAGCAGGATGCTGTCTCTAAAAAGAGACGACAAAAGACCATGAAACGATTTTGATTCAGGATCATTTGGTCCAAAACATCCACAATCACTATCCAGTCCCAGCCACATACCGTAAAGGAGAATTGCCATAAAACATACAAGCATGATGGATATTGCGGCCAGACTGCCCTGAATATCGAAGAGTAATCCAACCCCAGCGATAATTTCGGCTGCGGACAGCAGGATAGCAATGGGGAGGCTGAGACTGTCAGGAACCAGGCCATAGGCTTCGATGATGATGGCAAACGACGAAGGATCAGACAGCTTAGCGATTCCAGACCACAAAAATATCGCAGAAAGTGCTATGCGGATAAGACGGTATAGCCA
>JAABPS010000385.1 GCA_011391835.1 Desulfobacteraceae bacterium | reverse complement strand
TTCAGCACAAATAGCGCTTCAATGAGTCGAAGATGATTTTTATGGGGCCAGTCATTGGCGGGATAAAAAATAAAGGGGGTGTCCTTTCCCCATCCATCCGGGAGCAGGGGACGGCTGCATGTAACAGGCAAATTGTCTGGCGTCAGATAGATGACATTCAATTTCTTGTCCGGGATACCGATGATCCCGTTGATCGACTTTTTTGAAAATTCGGAAATGGTAATAACCTGATCCGTCATCTTTAATGACGCGTCATAATGATAAAGCCTGTTGATAATATCTTCTTGTTTAAAATGTTCAGGATAAAACCGTTCCTGGATATCTACCATAGTGATAACGGATGGTTTGGGAACAGGTCTTGGCGCAAGAGATCCGAAAGGGCAGAACAATATATCAAATTTATTACAGTGATTCAGTATTTCAGGCTGGGAAAGGAGCCGTATTTCGTTTTGGCGGGCTTCAGCCGGGAGCGTGTCCAGGAGCTCATCATTACCGTGGAATGAGAAAAGTATCAACGGATTATCCGGGTAATAGCTCGGCCATTCCCTGAGAAAGGTCAATACATAGTTTACAACACCGCCGGCATGGGGCAGCATGAGAAGAAGATTGATGCCGATTTTCATGTTAGCCGCTGGTTCATAATAACGCTGTTTTGGGCTGTTTCTGAGACGACTGAACCTGTTCTTCAATCCAGGAATATGTTTTTCCCAAGCCCATTTCCAGAGGCAGTTCTGGTTTCCAACCCAGTTTTTCAAATATCATTCGATTGTCCGAGTTTCTTCCGCGAACACCCAGAGGGCCTTTTATATGTTTTTTCTTTAGCTTTTTTCCTGAAATTTTCATCACCATGTCCACCAGTTGATTGATGGAAATCATTTCATCTGATCCAATATTAACCGGCCCTGTCCAATTGAATCGCGTGAGCTTCAGTGTCCCTTCAATGCATTCATCAATGTACAAAAAAGATCGGGTCTGTTTGCCATCTCCCCAGATTTCAATTTCTCCTGCATCATGGGCCAAGGCAACTTTTCGGCATATAGCAGCAGGCGCTTTTTCTCTGCCGCCATCCCAGGTGCCAAACGGCCCGAATATATTATGATACCTGGCAATCCTGACCTGCATTCCGAAATTCCTGTGAAACGCCAGATATAATCTCTCGCTAAAGAGCTTTTCCCATCCATATTCACTGTCTGGAGCTGCAGGATAGGCGCTATTTTCAGCACAATTCGGATTATCCGGATCCATCTGATTATGCTCAGGATAGATACATGCAGACGACGAGTAGAATATTTTTCCTATCTTTCGCTTTCTGCATACTCCAAGAAGATTCAGATTTATAATGGCCGAATTATGCATGATATCCGCGTCATTATTTCCAGTAAATACAAATCCTGCGCCGCCCATGTCTGCTGCGAACTGATAGATTTCGTTAAAATCCCTGTCAATGATTTGTTGGCATGTATCTGAATCTCGCAAATCACCGATTACAAAATCGTCTGCTTCATTGGCATCAAATTCCGGATATTTCAGATCACACCCCCTGACCCAGAAATTTTCCTTTTTCAATCTTTTTACCATATGGCTGCCGATAAATCCGCCGGCGCCGCAAACTAATGCTGTTTTCATATTCGTTTCCTTTTTTTACAATATGCTGTTCAAGACAAAAATTAGGCTGTCTTTCATTTCTTTCAGGAGGGAGGGTTATAAATTGATTAAGTGTTTTACTTGATTTGTATAACCAAAATGGATTATATTAACTCCAGTTGATTGTGTACAGCCGAAAGACAACATTCTAATATTAAAAAATAAATTCAAAGACTTCACATTTTATATAAATTATGAACAATCTGGAAAAAAAAGAAATACTATCCCGGATTTATTGGGATATGGAAGTTGATCCTGAAAAATTGCTCAGTATTCTCGAGGGGAAAACAGACAGATATTATTTTATAGACAAGTTAAATATATATTCTCGCCTTTTGAAAAGTTGTGACTGGTATACACTTTTAAAGATCATTCCTGCGGAACATTTAACCGATCTTTTAAGCGATGAAGTTATTAACCGTTTATATCCCAAAAACCTTCAAGATAAATTTTTATATGCCCGATCAATTTTACAGCAATAGAATATACCCACTTCAGGATACAACTATGAAATTTGGTATCGAACGCTGAAGTGAATTTTTATCTAACAGACAGAACAGCATTGAGTCGATTTTATTTGAACCATCGATATTCGGATGATCTTGATTTATTTGTTAACAAAGCAGAAAATTTTAAAGAACAATGTAATGATATTTTCGATTTGTTTAAAAGAAATAAGATCGCATTTGATGTTGGTAACGCTTCAGATCATTTTGTCAGGATTTTTGTAATAAAGGATGATTTGAAACTAAAAATAGATTTTGTGAATGATATTGATTATCACTACGGTGATTTCATAAAGACTGATATATATCCGCGTATTGACAACTGGAGAAACATCTTATCAAACAAGCTTTGTGCGTTAAGTCGTCTTGAACCCAAAGATTTCGCGGACATTATATATATTTCTAAACACTTCGAGTTTGAATGGGAAGACATTATGGGTGAAGCCAGGCAAAAAGATTTGTGGATAGACCCCATCGCTATTTCGAAACTATTTGCCGAATTCCCTTATGGATCTTTAAAGTTTCTCAAATGGATAAAGCCAATAAATACTGAGCAAGTCAAAGAGAATATACATGCTATTGAAAAGGATATTCTTCTCGGAGGGAAAAACTCTCTTTTCAAATAATCCTTTCTACCAATACCGGATGATCTCATCAAATACGTATCAAATACCTTCTATGTTTGATCCTGACGGTATTGAATTTTTTCCTCTTATTTATTATCCTTTGCAAATTGACCCAAAAATAGTGTAATACTTTCAGATAATCCTTTGTTTCTTGAGGAAGAGATAACTTTCTTTTCCAAATTCGTGTTAATAGAAAGTAAATAACGCTTCGTAGTAGCACTTCCCTTAAGATAATTATTATCAAAACCTTTACGATAAACATCAACGGCATATTCTCTGCAATTGCCATTAATGAATTTCTTCGCAATAGATACCACTTGCGAGCAGTGTCTTTCCCCATAGCCTGGCTTTCCAGATGATATGTCTTCAAGGCAGGTTCATACACTACATCATATCCTGCCAAGTGTATCCGCATGCTTAATTCCACATCTTCTACCAGGTAGAAATAATGCTCGTCAAATCCTCCCACCTTTTCAAAGACATCCCTTCGAAGAATAGTACCGGCCGTGCAGGCGCC